>NZ_JBHFQG010000013.1:0-99590 GCF_041949975.1 Alteribacillus sp. JSM 102045
ACGGCTCTTTCTACTTTACGGAGGTTTCCTCTTCCACAGGACATTGTCCGGATGACACCGGAAACGATCGTCGAGGAATGGAAACAGTACTCCAAAAGACCGGAAGGCCTGAAACGGGCCAAAAAGCCCCATAAATCTGCAGAACGCAGTATCGGCATCAGAGTTGGATTGGCATTTGCCAGGCAGGAACTGAAGGCGTTACTAGAACAGTATGACCTCAATTCCCGACAGATAGAAAATTTGGAATCGCAACTGTCCGAACAAGTCGACAATCTCCCTGGCGCCGAACAAAGGAGGGATATCAAAGGACTTAGTGAGATGACGATTGCAGCCTTCTTTGCCGAAATAGGGGACATTCATCAGTACCGTCATCCAAAACAGCTGATCAGCCTGGCCGGTCTAGACTTAAAAGAGAACAGCTCAGGTTTACACAAGGGCCAAACAACCATTAGTAAACGAGGACGAAGACGATTACGCCGTATTTTATTTTTAGCGATTCGTCCCCTCGTTGCTCACAATGACACGTTCCGCGCCCTTCATGACGAGCTGACCCAACGTTCTGACCGCCCGTTGAAAAAGACACAGTCTCTGGTAGCCCTGTGTGGAAAACTTCTCAAAGTATTGTTTGTGATCGGTCAGCGAGAATGTGACTTTGATGGAGAGAAGCTCCTGCGAGATCGACATCGAGCTCAGGCGAAAGCCGTATAGCGAAAACGCTCATTTTACACCTTGTTTATCTTGTCTTCTTACTTATATAAATACCAATAGTGCCGAGGCGGCGTTCATTTTTTCCATTCGGGCTTAGACCCAGCAAGGGAGCTTAGCCGCCCCCCCACCACATGGATACGCCGGACGAGGGAATGTGTATATAGTAACTTAAAAGTGAGCCACCATCCAGTGATATATGGGAGGGTTAGCGACCATGTGCCAAGTGGGTGATATAGACGCACGGTCATACAATTTTTTCCAAACACGCCCTTTTGGAATAATTGGACGGTATCCCCATTGGAATAATTTGTATTCATAAACAGTATCTGTATTCAGTGAGTGGGAAGACATAAATCTATTGAAATCGATAGGTGAGAAATTCCAAGAAAACAAGAGTATATGAAAGAATAATTAATTACAAAGAGGGAGGGAGGAGATTTAATGGTTTTAAAATTAGATCATGTCGAAAATGAAAAAATTGCTGTATTAACTTTAAACCGGCCAGAAGTTTTAAATGCACTAAATACAGAACTCGGATTAGAAATGATTACAGCGTTAAAAGAAGTGGCTGAAGATAAAAAAACACGGGTTATCGTAATAACGGCAGAGGGGGATCGCGCTTTTTGTGTAGGCGGTGATTTAAAAGAGCGTAACCATATGACAGATGAACAATGGTTGAAGCAGCATCTAATGTTTCAAGAACTTTTTCAACGAATCAGGCAATCAAAAAAACCTGTCATTACAGCAGTTAATGGCTTTGCCCTCGGTGGTGGTTGTGAGTTGGCAATGAGTGGTTCTTTAATTTATGCTTCCGATCGTGCCCTCTTTGGCCTGCCGGAGGTAACAAGAGGGATTATCCCAGGAGTGGGAGGAACTCAAACTGTGGGCAGATTCCTTCCGCGCGTCCATGCCATGAAAATGCTTTTGACAGGGGAAGCAATCCAAGTAGACGAAGCCTTGCAACTCGGAATGGTAAACGATGCCCTCCCGCCTGATCAGGTGCTGCGAGCAGCACTAGAAACGGCGCGCCTCATTTCTGATAATTCACCGATAGCTGTTCGAATGGCAAAAAAGGCATTCACCAGAGGAGTGGATATGCCATTAGAAGAAGGGATAGAGTTTGCCTTGGAATGCTATAATCGCACGGTTTCACACCCCGATCGTCAAGAAGGGGTTCAGGCTTTTAACGAAAAAAGAAAGCCTCAATTTCAAGATATCATGTAAAGGAGTGGTTTATAATGATTACTGCACAAACCGAAGATATTAAAATGATTCGTCAAAGTATTCACTCTCTTTGCAAGAACTTTCCTGAGACCTACTGGCAGCAACTTGATAAAAAGGAGGCTTATCCAGAAGAGTTTATCGAAGCACTGACTAAAGATGGCTGGCTCTCTGTGTTGATTCCTGAAGAATATGGCGGTTCGGGCCTTGGTATTCTTGAAGCGGGGATTATTCTTGAAGAACTGAATCGAAATGGCTGTAATGCGGCGGCAGGGCACGCCCAAATGTATACAATGGGTGCACTTTTAAATCATGGGAGTGAAGAACAAAAGCAGCGCTGGCTTCCTGACATAGCATCAGGGAAACTGAGGTTGCAGGCTTTCGGAATTACCGAACCAACAGCAGGATCAGATACAACGAATATAACAACAAATGCAGTCAAAAAAGGGGACAGATATCTCGTAAACGGTCAAAAAATATGGATCTCGCGCGTGCAGCATTCTGATCTAATTATGCTGCTAGCCAGAACGACCCCAAAAGATCAGGTCAGTAGAAAAACAGATGGAATCAGTTTGTTTATTATGGATCTTCGAAACCATGCGGGTAAGATCAATGTTCAACCGATTGAAACTATGATTAATCATGAAACGAATGAAATCTTTTTTGAAGACGCAGAAATACCGGAAGAAAATCTAATTGGTGAAGAAGGGAAAGGGTTTAAATATCTCCTTAGCGGCGTTAACGCAGAACGGATTCTCATCGCCTCCGAATGTTTAGGAGATGGAAAGTATTTTGTTGATAAGTCCGTAGAATATGCGAATACCAGGGTTGTTTTTAACCGTCCGATTGGTCAAAACCAAGGGGTTCAGTTCCCTATTTCCCAAGCTTACATGGAGATAGAGGCGGCAACGCTCATGAGAAACCAGGCAGCTTACTTATTTTCGGTTGGAGAGAAATGCGGGGCAGAAGCGAACATGGCCAAATATTTAGCATCCGAAGCGTCCTGGAAAGCAGCAAATGCTGCCATGACAACGTACGGCGGATACGGACTTGCATCAGAATATAACATTGAAAGAAAATTCCGAGAAGCCAGGCTTCCTCTCGTAGCACCGGTTGCTAATAACCTCGTTTTAAGCTTTGTTGGTCAGCATGTACTAGGGCTGCCCCGTTCGTATTGAGCTATGAAAAGAAGGGAGACTCGTAAATGTGGCCATTAGAAGGAATTAAAGTACTGGATTTAACACAAAATGTAGCAGGCCCGTATGCCTCTATGATATTGGGGGAATTTGGAGCAGAAGTTACAAAAGTGGAACCGCCAAAGGGAGATCCAACCCGTGCCTGGGGACCTCCTTTTTGGGGAGGATATACCCCCACATATCTCTCCCTGAACAGGAATAAAACGACCATCATGATTGATATGAAAACAAAGCAAGGCTTGCAAGAGGTGTACAAAAAGATTCAGGAAGCGGAGGTTGTTCTAGTAAGCAATCGTCCCGCTTCATTAAAAAAACTAGGTTTAGATTATGAAAGCGTGAAAAAACATAATCACCGTATTATTTATGGGGAGGTCACAGCATTTGGTAATGAAGGACCGAAGAGCAGTGAACCTGGTTATGATCCCCTCATGCAAGCAATGGCTGGGATAATGAGTGTGACAGGGCATCAAGGGCAGCCTCCTGTGAGAGTAGGGACCTCTATTATCGATATGTCTACGGGTATGTGGTTATCTATTGGCGTGCTGAATGCGCTTCTTATGCAAACAAATGATAATCAAGGAAGAAGAGTAACAAGTTCTCTATACGAATCTGCAGTTGCTTGGATGTCCTATCATATGGCGGCTTACTGGTCTTCAGGAGAAGCCCCAACATCTTGGGGATCAGGGAATGCAATGATCTCCCCTTATGAAGCTTTTCCGGCTAACGATGGATGGGTTGTCATTGCGGCCGGAAATGACAAACTATTTGAACAACTTTGTGAAATTCTAAATAAACAAGAATGGCTTCATGAGGAAAGATATAAAACAAATGCGTTAAGAGTAGAAAACCGTGAAGTATTGAGCAATGAAATCAGCGCGATTACGGCCCAGCATACAACAGAGCATTGGCTACAGCTTTTGAGAAGTAAAGGCATTCCTGTGGCTCCGGTTCTTGATGCAGTTGCTATGGATAAGGAGCCCCAGCTGAAAGCAAGTGGAATAGTTCAGAAGATCGCCCATCCTGCTATTGATGGTTTTAAATCTATTGGATTACCATTGAAAATTGATGATGAAAGGCCGCCCTTGCGTTTCCCCCCTTTGTAATAATGAGTGATAATAAAAATTAAATAATTAAACAACTGTTAGAAGAGTCTGAAATATGAGAGTATTATAATGTGCATAAATTAAAGCGCTTTATTATTGGACCCAAGGATAAAATCGTTGGAAGGGGTTGAAATTAATGAGTGTTAAAAAAGTATTGAGCTTAGTAATCTACTCTTTTACATTTTTACTATTTGTAACAGGATGTGGAGGAGAGTCGGCATCATCATCTGGTGCACAAGATGACGGTAATAACAATGAAGTTTACACGTTAAATCTAGCAACTTCATTAGATGAAACTCAAGTTCAAATGGCTGGTGTTCCTATTTTTGAAGAAAAAGTAGAGTCATACAGTGATGGAAGGATAGAGATAAACTATATAGGGGGTCCAGAGGCAATTTCAGGGATGAAACAGGGAGAGGCAATTAGATCAGGGGCAATTGATATTTCTTGGACATATAGTTCGTATTATGCCGAATTGATTCCTGAGGTTCTTGTAACAAACTTTACAGAGTTGAGTTATGAAGAAGAATTAGAACGAGGTAGTTTTGAGTACCTAAACGAATTACACGCTGATATGAATGCCTTAATATTAGGACGGACACTTCCTTCACAATATAGATTATATTTAACTGAAGAAGTCGAATCCGCAGAAGATTTAGCTGGACTAAGAATTCGTGGAACATCAACGTATGTGCCGACACTTGAATCATTTGGTACAGAGGCAATATCTTTAGAGAGTGGAGAGGTTTACACCGCATTAGAAAGAGGGATGATTGACGGGGTAGCTTACAATGAATTCGGAATAACAGATATAAGCGCGGAAGAACTTTTGGAATACCAAGTTTCCCCTTCATTTAACACATTAGATGGGGTTATATTAATGAATTTGGATGCTTTCGAGCAACTGCCAGGAGATCTTCAAGATGTATTATATACGGCAGCAATCGAAACCTATTATGAAACGGAAGAAGAAACAAATGACTTTATAGAAGATGAAAAAGAAGTTCTAAAAGAAGCCGGAGTTGAGGAAATTAAATTAACTAATGAAACGGAGTTTTTAGAAACAAGCCTAGAAGCATCATGGGAGTGGCTGAGTGAAAGAGTTGAAGATCCAGAAACACTAGCGGAATACTTTAGGGAATGAAACGTTTAAATACTAAAGGACGTTGCAGGTTTTTTAGATTAGTTTATGGAAAGCTTACTTGATAGCCCTAAGATGACTGGAGATAATGTATAACTACACTGACATCTTAGGGCATATTGACAAAATGTTAGTTTGCTTTTAGGTATTAAAAAAATTTGTTTTCTATGTGGAGAGAAGTGAAGTGAGATGAGAGAAGACATTGGTATAAATTTTTTGGTGTTTTTTTCTCACCAAATTAGAATCAGGAGGGGGTATATTTAGTGAATGGGCGAACATCCCATAAAGGGCTACTCTATATTAAAAAAATTCTATCGAGATGCGAATTTGTTTTACTTGTTTTATCATGTATTAGTGTTTTCATAATGGTTATCATTATGACTTATGGGGTTATAGGAAGACAGTTTTTTAACAGTTCCGTTTTATGGGCAACGGAAGCTTCAACCTTTTTAATGGTATACCTAACGTTTTTATCTATGCCCTGGATTTTACAAATTGGGGGGCATGTAAAGATTGATATTTTTGTAGCATCTTTAAGTAGAAAAAAACTGAAGTTTCTTAATATATTGGTTTATACATTATGTACAATAGCTATGGCTATCTTTTTTTGGTATAGCTTGAATATCACAATAGATAGCTTTCAAAGAGGTACTGTATTACTGGATTCTGTTTCATGGCCAGAATATCTCCTGATGCTTCCAATACCAGTTGGCTCTTTCTTTCTAACGGTACGTTTCATTTTATTTTTACTTGAAATTTTTTATGAATTTGACAAAGATAAGGAAAAACTAAATAAGGAGGTGGAGATACCAAAAAAATAGTCAGAAAATTAACGTGTGATTGAAATTTAAGATAATTAAGGTGACGGAGGTGAGGCTAAGTGTTGGAGTGGTGGGTGGTATTAATACTATTCTTCCTTTTTCTAATAACTTTTGTTTTCAGCGGTATGCCAGTGGCATTTGCATTTTTACTGGTAAATATTATTATTGCAACATTAGTTATTGGTTTTGAAAGTGGGATGGAGACTCTAATATTCAGCGCTTTTGAATCTGTTGCAAGTTTTGCACTTACCCCCATACCGCTATTTGTTTTAATGGGGGAGTTATTATTTCATTCAGGGCTAGTTATGAAAGTATTAGATGTATTTTCTAAACTTATGGGGAGGATACCAAGTCGATTAAGTATTTTAACAATAGTTACCGGTACGATGTTTTCAGCACTAAGTGGTTCAGCCGTTGCTAACGCCGCAATGTTAGGTTCTTCATTAACACCTGAAATGCAGAAAAGAGGATATCATCTAAAAATGATAGTTGGCCCTATTTTAGCTGCTGGATCTTTAGCAGCGATAATTCCACCAAGTGCAACAGCAGTACTTTTAGGTAGTCTAGGAAGAATTTCAGTAGGTGATTTACTTATAGCATGTATTATGCCAGGGTTATTAATTTCGATAATACTTTTAACTTATTATTTTGTTTTAGGGAAAATAAATCCATTATTAGCACCTCAATATGAAATAAACAAATCTGGTTGGGGGGGACGTTTACGGTCTTTCTTCGTTCACGTTTTTCCGATGTTACTTCTAATAATATTGGTACTTGGGCTTATTTTTTCAGGTTTTGCTACACCTACAGAATCTGCAGCGGTCGGAGCATTGGGGACATTGATTTTACCTCTTCTATATGGAAGATTAAATACAACTGTTTTGGCAAAATCATTAACAGGGACAATTAAAGTCAGTGGAATGATCTTGTTGATACTTGCAGCTGCAGCAGGTTTTAGTCAATTATTGGCTTATACTGGTGCTACAAGAGGATTAATAAATCTTATAATGTCAATGGATGTATTTCCAATCGTGACAATAATTTTGATGTTGTTTATTGTCGTTATACTAGGAACTTTTATTGATCCTATCTCTATCATGATGATCACTATACCTTTGTTTTTACCTATGGTGACAGCGTTAGAATACAATCTTGTCTGGTTTGGTGTATTAATGCTTATCTGTTTAGGGCTTGGTAATATTACACCGCCGTTTGGAACTTTATTATTTGTCATGAAAGGGGTGTTACCTGAAGATGTTCCGATGAAAGAAATATATAAAAGTGTGATAGGTATCGTTATTTTGAAGGTAAGCGCAATAGTTTTATTAATAATATTTCCGGAAATTATTCTTTGGCTGCCTTCACTACCAAGCAATTAAGTATTGTTTTTTGTTCAGATTAGTAATGAACAACAAAATAAATATGTTTTTAATTGAAAATAATTTCATAGAAAGGGAAAGGTGAAAAAATGAAAGAAAAAAATGATATTAAGCGTTATCAAATGTATATTGGAGGTAAGTTTGTAGATTCATTAGATGAATCCTACTTTCAATCAATTAATCCATTTTCAGGGGAAGTGTGGGCAGATATTCCTAGAGGCGGGAAGGAAGATGTGGATAAAGCTTTTCAGGCTGCAAGAGAATGTTATGAGTCACAAGAATGGAGGGCGCTATCTCCTACCAAACGTGGAAAGTTGTTACGGAAACTAGCGGAGGCTATTGAAAATAATGCTGAACACCTAGCGAAAATTGAGACTCGAGATAATGGAAAGCTTTATAAAGAAATGCTCGCACAATTGAAAGCAATCCCTTCTTGGTTTGAATATTATGCTGGTTTGGCAGACAAGGTCGAAGGGAGCGTTATTCCGCTCGATCGACAGAGTGTTTTCAATTATACTCTACGAGAACCTTTAGGTGTTATAGCATGTATTACTCCGTGGAATTCACCACTTTTGCTTGCTACCTGGAAAGTAGCTCCTGCATTGGCTGCGGGAAATACAGTCGTTCTTAAACCATCGGAATATACATCCGCTTCAACCTTGGAGTTGGCGAAGATTTTTAATGAGGTTGGATTCCCAGCTGGGACACTTAATATGGTAACTGGGTATGGCCATACTGTGGGCGATGTTCTATCTAAGCATCCATTGGCTAATAAAGTTGCATTCACTGGTGGTACAGAAACTGGCCGAAAAGTAGCAACGAATGCTGCTTCACATTTAGCAGGTGTCACTTTAGAGCTGGGAGGCAAAAGTCCAAATATTGTTTTTGCTGATGCAGATCTGGATGCAGCGGAAGCAGGAGTGATTGCTGGTATTTTTGCGGCTAGCGGACAAACGTGTATTGCAGGGTCTCGGTTGTTTATTGAAAGGTCCATTGCAGATGAATTTTTGAATAGAATTGTTGATCGAGCAAAGAGTATTAAGCTCGGAGACCCAAATGAACCAGAGACACAAATGGGGCCGTCAGCTACTCCTACTCAATTAAAAAAGATAGAAGAATATGTAAATATCTCGGTTGATGAAGGTGCAAAAGTATTAGCAGGGGGAGAACAGCCCAAAGAACCAGCGTTGTCTAAGGGATTGTTTTTTTACCCTACGGTTTTAACCGAGGTCAATAACTCTATGAGAATTTGTCAAGAAGAAGTCTTTGGGCCAGTACTAAGCGTTATTCCATTTGATAGTGAGGAAGAAGTAGTTAAAATGGCTAACGATACTGAATTTGGTTTGGGAGCAGGTATATGGACTAATAATCTTAAAAAGAGCCATCGGATGGCACGTGCTATAGAAAGCGGAACAGTTTGGATTAATACCTACCGAGCTACTGCGTCCAATTCTCCTTTTGGAGGGTATAAAAATAGTGGACTAGGCCGTGAAAGCGGGTTAGATGCTATTTACGAATATATGCAGACGAAAAGCGTTTGGGTAGAACTCTCCGATGAAATTAGTGATCCCTTTTCAATTAGAACATAACTTTGTTTAGAAGTCCCCTGAATTCGAACAAGATTAAAGAAAACGGAAAAAAATTGTGGTAATACCAGGGAATATATGTAGCTAGAAATTACTGAAAAGGTAAAAAGTATTGCTATAAGTTAGTTATATTAAGGCCCGAAATTTTTATTGAAGACCTGCGGTGATATGTCAATAAAAGATTAATGAGAAATGAAGATGTCAAAGGTCATTTTTGCGAAAAAAGAGCGCAAGAAACTAGACCAGTAATAAATTGGTAATTATTGGATGGTGCGAGAGGTTATGCTATGACGGCTTCACGTCATATATTCACGCCCCTCTCTAGCGAAAATAGTTGGTGATTGCGTAGTAGCGCATCCACCGGACGCACTAGTTTTCTTGCAGTTAGAACGAGAGCTCGTTTGTGTTGATGTTTTGGTACTTCTCCGAATTTTTTCACGTAATATGCCTGGTATTCCGGTACTTTCCTACGTACAGAGTTGGCGGCTTCAACTAAGTAATACCGTAAGTACTGGTTACCTTGACGCGTCAGAGAAGTATCCTCTGCCGTAAACCGGCCGGATTGATGGGTCCGCCAATAGAGGCCAGCGTATTTCGCCACTTTCGTTTCATCGTCAAATCGTTCAATTTGACCGATCTCGGCAATGATACCGGCAGCGAAGACCGGACCGATACCGGGAATGGATTCCACCGTTTGGGTGAGTCCATGATCCGTTTAATGGTTTTATCGATTTCTTTCACTTGGCGTTGGAAAGAGCGAATGACCTCTATGGAGGTGCCTAATAGGACATCCAGTGAATCTTCGACGACCTTGTCCTATCGATAAGAGGAACGTTCGGCTCGTTGAATGGATGCAGCGACGGCATTCGGATCCGGGAATCGATTCTTCCCGTGTTCCTGCAGAAATGCTGCAAGTTCTTCCAACGGAAGTTGAGCCAATTCTTCTAAGCTGAATTTCTCTAGGAAAAGCTCCATCATCGCATTCCCGAACACAGAAGAATCGACTTCTTGAGAGAACGTATTACATTTAAAACTCAGATGCTGCAGGAAGTGCTGCTTTTCCTTGGTCATCGTTTTGATGAGATGGCAGCTGCTGAAGAGCGACATACTGACTTTCTTTGACGATCGATATGGTATTGCGGCCGAAACGCATATAATCGGCTATCACAAACGCATCAATCTCATCCGTCTTATTCATATCACTGTAGCTCTTTTCTTAAAGTTTGCGATTTGTTTAGGATTTATCACAAACACTTTCGCGTCTAGAGCTTGTAGGTCTTTATCATGATGTAAGAACATTGACGGATGGAAACTGTACACAGACGTTGATTCGAGACCAATCTTTAGAATGTCCACCTCTGTATCAGCCGTCAAATCAAGCAATCGTTGTTTCAACTTCGTGGCTCCTGTCAGGTCATTAGATACCGAAAAGGTATCCACTCTGGCACCGTCTTGATCGAGCACACACACTTTCATATCAAAGGAACTAACGTCTAAGCCTACAAAAAATCGCATGGGGGGGAACCCTCCTTTCGTTTTAGAATCACTGGGCCTTTCTTTGGACGCCTCGAGATATCTCTAGTGTGAACGCCGATCAACAACCTCGTGTATCAGAGTTCGACCTGCATCGAAAGCCGCCCCGGGTCTATTATCATCCGGGTTCGAGGGGCAGGAGACTCAGCCTGCGAGTAGGGAGTGCCGCACGTACACTGAGAAACAGTCTTAACATGTGGTCGTGCCACAGGAGGAAAAAGAATTGTCCCAAATGATCCTAAGATCATTATCTAGAAATATCTTGAGACGTCCAAGAAAAACCTTTGTTAAAAAGGCTATTTTCTAATAGATTGTTGTTTTTCTACATGGAAAAACACTGTTAGTTAACAGTTGAAATACACTTCAAAGAGGGCTTAAGTATAATATACGAGGAGGAAATATTATGAAAGGGCAAGTAGCAGTTATGGTAGAACCCCAAAAATTAGAGTATCAAGAATATGATTTACCGACTCCTGAAAAAGGCGCGGTGTTATTAAAGGTTATAAGGACAAATGTTTGTGGATCCGAGCTTCATATTTGGCATGGAGATCATCCAGTTAAGAAAAATGGAATTCTTGGTCATGAAATGGTAGGAAAGATTGAAAAAATTGGAGAGGGTGTAACAACAGATCATTCTGGAAAACCGATTAATGTTGGAGATCGTGTCTCAGTAACATATTTTCAGGCTTGTCGAAGTTGTGCTGCTTGTGTAAATGGAGATTTTTCCTTGTGTGAAAACACTTATAAATTTCTGAACAAGCAGCCAGAAGAACCACCACATTTTCATGGTGCTTTTTCTACACACTATTACGTACATCCGAACCAATTCTTTTATAAGGTTCCAGAAGTAGTTCCTGATGACGTTGCTGCAAGTGCAAATTGTGCAATTTCACAGGTTCTATATGGAATAGACAAAGCACAATTGAAACTGAATGAAACAATAGTCATCCAAGGTGCAGGTGGTTTAGGTTTATATGCATCAACTATTGCAAAGGAATGTGGTGCTAGAGTCATTATTATTGATAGTATTGAGTCTCGATTAGAACAAGCAAGAATTTTTGGGGCGGATCATTTAATCAACTTACATGACTACGAAACTGTCGAAAAAAGGAGTAATTTAATTAAGGAAATAACAAATGGCCAGGGGGCAGATGTAGGTTTGGAAGTTACAGGCGTCCCGGATGCGTTTAGTGAAGGCATACATCACATTAGGCCTGGCGGAAGATATATATCGATAGGAAATATTTTGATAGGAATGCATACAGAATTTGATCCCGGTTTGTTGACAAGAAAATCTATCAATATTTATCCAGTGAATCGCTATCAGCCTTGGTATTTATTTAAATCACTCGAGTTTTTAGCCAATAATATTGATAAATATCCGTTTACTAAATTAATAGACGCAGATTTCAAATTTGACGAGATTCAAAGTGCTCTTAATAAGTCATATAAAAGAGAAATCACCAGGGCGTCCATAATATTTGATTAGGCTACTATTGAAACGCTAGTAGAGGGTTTTCGAAACCTGGAGAAGTTGAGGAATAATAGAAACGAAATTCGGCAAGATTGCCGTTGTTCAGGGAGGCAACTGAAAAACCGTCTTATCGTTTAGTAGCCGTAGAAATTAAAAAGCCACTCTATTTTTGCCTCCATCTTGTAGCGTTCTTTTTCATTATCCTTAAACATCTCGTTCTCCTGAAAACCATTTGTCTGATATGTATACCGTTTAATTGTCACCGAATACGTTTTGCTTTTTGCCCCTTCTTTGTAGCAACCCTTTTGGAACTATCAAATTGACCATCTATCTTTTATCCTTTTTCTGCACGTTTGATCCATTTGGGAAGCAAAAAGAAAAAGCTCCTCCGTATAGCAACATTTTGAGGAGCTTTTTCTATTTTTAAAGCCACCAGGAAGCTACATAAGAAACAAAAGGGATGGTAGAAAGCGACAAAAGCGTTGATAATACAGTGGTGACGGTTGCAGAATCTTCATCGTTTGTATATTTTGCAAAAAGAATGGCCACCAGCATGAGAGTAGGCATCGCAGATAAAATTATAACTACATTCTTAATCATGTTATCTATCGGGAGAAAAGACAACACAAAAAGAGTAAGCAAAGGAATGATCATCAACCTAACGATGAGGGGAAACCAAATTTGGGAATATAAAATAGCCCCTTGCTTCTGAAATAAAGGAGGGATGAGCAACCCGATATAGAGCATGGCCAAAGGAGCTGCTAATCCAGATAACAGTTCTGTTAATTGCGTTACTGCTCCAGGTGCTTCATAGTTGAGCAGCAGAGCACTAAAACCAACCACTAAAGCAAGAAAAGGCAAGTTTATAAGAACCTTTAATTGCGTAAATCGAAAACTTTTTTCTGCTTGCAGCATCCATATCACGACAGTAAATAACACCACATCTAACCCTACATCAAAGATGGCCGCAAAAAAACCGCCAGTCGGCCCAAATAGTATGTAACACAGAGGGATACCAATAAACCCAGTATTCCCAAGAGCTCCCAATATAGTAAGCTTCTTCCCTGTCTCTTTGGAAAAGCGAAAAACCGCAGATAAACACCAGGTTAGTAAAAGAGCTGTAAGATGAAAAACAATAGAGAGACCAAATATCACTCCCGCTTGATGAAGAATATGCGGTGATAATTCGGTGTTAAAGACACCATTTAATATTACAGCTGGAACAGCTAGGTTAAAAATAATAAACATCAGTAATTTTTTCATATCCTGAGTGATTTCCATTTTTACAGCTACCAGGCTTCCTAAGCCAATCATAATTGCCATAATACTAATAGAAGAAAAAACCATGCTTGTCTCCATAAACTTCATCCTTTTTCGCACTACGAAGTCGTAGAGTTTATTTAAAAAGCAGTATATATCATACAAGAAATAGATTAAAAAAATCAGAAAATATGATAAAAATTTCTTGACTGGACTGACCACCTGACTACATAATATAACACACATACTTAAAAGAAAAGAGGGAATCACTTTTGGTCTACCTGAGGAGAGATGTAGTATGAAAAAAAGCCCTATTAAAAAACAAAGAGTTTACAAAATAGTGATTGATAAGATTAAAGAGTCGTTGAAAAATGGGGAGTTGCAACCCGGAGAAAAACTTCCCTCAGAAAGAGAGCTGACCAACCTGTTTGATGTATCGAGAAGTTCCATTCGAGAAGCGATTAGTGTGTTGGAAGCAGAAGGAGTAGTCAAAATTAGACCAGGCATAGGGGTCTTTCTTGTTCCTTACACAAAAGAATATTTACTAGAAAAACTGTCCGATATTTTTCAATTAGAGACAAATGATTATTTGATTAAGCTGTTAGAGTTAAGACAAGGAATAGAAAGTCAAGCAGCTTATTATGCTGCGAAAAGGAGGAATCATACTCAATTACAGCATCTGGAAGCAGCCCTAAACGATCTAAAGAATATTTTATTAAACAATCAGCATGAAGTAGAAAAAGATTTTAATTTTCATAACCAAATTGTAAAAGCAAGTCAGAACGAGATGATGATTGAATCACTTGATTTAATATCTGGACGAATAATCCAAGGACTTCGTCAGTCAGGGATTTATTCAATGGAGCTTCCTGGTAGAAACGAAACATTGATCATGGAGCATATTGATATTTTTGAAAGTATAAAAAACGGAGAGCCCTATAAAGCTCACCAAGCCATGCATTACCATTTAGAAATGGTTATTAAAGATGTGCTTGGCAGGGATGAATGAATAACGTAAATTAATTGGAGGTAGGCAGCAATGAACAGTAATTACACCTATTATATGCCAACGAAATTGGAAGTTGGAGCAGACAAATCCAAAAATGTAGGAGAACTAATCAGCCCCTATGTGAAAAAGAAGGTTTTTATTATTACCGATGAAGGGATAATCAAAGCTGGTCTCTTGGCAGACATTTTTGCCTCCATGGAAAAGCATGCGCTGGACTATGAAGTGTTTGATCAAGTAGAACCCAATCCTAATGATGAATTGGTGAAACGCGGGTTGAGCCACCTTGAACCCTCAGAGGGAGACGTACTGCTAGCTGTGGGAGGAGGAAGCAGTATTGATACGGCAAAAGCTATTGCGCTCATGGCTACCAATGAGGGGGATATTCTAGATTATGAAGGATCAGACAAAGTAGAAAAAGCTCCCTTATCTATTATTTCTATTCCAACGACAGCCGGTACAGGGAGTGAAGTTACTGCTTCTACAGTCATTACCAATTCAAAAACTTTTTTTAAAGCTGCAATTGTAAGCCCTTACTTGTATCCTGATCTTGCAATTGTCGATCCATCCTTAACGTTAAATTGTCCACCTTCTATTACGGCATCTACTGGTATGGACGCTTTGACACATGCTATTGAGTCATATGTATCAAAACAGTCTAACCCAATCAGTCAAGCTTTAGCTCTGCAAGCGATAAAAATGATTAAAGAAAATTTACCTAAAGCTTATTTGGTGGGAAATGACATGGAAAGCAGAAGCAACATGCTAGAAGCCTCTATGATTGCTGGTTTTGCTTTCTCCCAAACCAGGCTGGGCAATGTCCATGCCATATCCCATTCTTTTGGAGGTATATTTAATATCCCTCATGGTATTGCTAACGCCACTATTTTGCCGTTTATTCTTCATTATAATATCCCTGCTTGCCCTGAGAAAATGAAAAATATCGCCAAGGCATTAGGGGCGAATGTGACGGGGGTCTCTATAGATGAAGCAGCAAACAAAGTTTTAGAAGAGGTGGTTAAATTAAATCAACTCCTCGATATCCCATCCAATGTGAAAGAGTTAGGAGTAGACTTAGACAAGTTGCCTCAACTTGTCAAAGACTCGATGAACAGCGGTAATATCTTAACCAATCCTCGTTTAACGCGTGCCTCTGACGTGGAGGCTATAATTGAAAGCGCATACCATGGAAATCTTTAACTAGGGGAGGAAGAAACTGTGAAACAGCTATTAACCGCCTTTACTGGTCTATCCTTGTTCGTCGTGCTTGCTGCTTGTGGAGGCGATGTACAAGAAGGCAAGGCGATCGAAAGCCAAGCAGACAATCAAGAAACGTATCAGATCAAATTGACCCACTCTTCGCCAGCTTCGAATGACCGTCTCGAAGAATCCCTCCAAAGCTTTAAAGCGGAGGTAGAAGAACGAAGTGAAGGAGCTATCGAGATAGAGACTTATCCAGCGAGTCAGCTGGGAGGAGAAAGAGAACAACTTGAAGGTGTACAACACGGCTCTATAGAAATGGCAGCGCTATCAAGTGGTCCCTTTCCTGGTTTTTTTGAAGAAATGATGATTTTTGACCTCCCATTTATCTTTGATAATGAACAGATTGCTCATGAAGTGCTGGATGGGGAGTTTGGGGATTATATTTTAAAACAATTATTAGAAGAAACCGGAGTGCGTGGGCTGGCCTGGGGAGAGAATGGAGTCAGACATTTTACAAATAGCCAGCGTCCTATTGAGCGTCCAGAAGACTTAAGTGGTCTGACCATCAGGACACAAGAGAATCCTGCACATATGGCTACCGTGGAAGAACTCGGCGCGGTACCAAACCCTATGTCCTTTTCCGAAGTATATAGCGCTTTGCAACAAGGAGTCATCGATGGGCAAGAAAATCCCATCTCTTTAATCGAAAGCATGAGGTTTTATGAAGTTAATGATTATCTCACGTTAGATGGCCATTTTTATAATATCTATGCGCTTTTAATAAATGATAATTATTTTCAAAAAATGCCGGAGGAGTTACAGAGGATTGTTCAGGAAGAAGCAGCACAGTGGAGTAACGAGCAGCGTGAATTGAATCAAAAACAAGTGGAAAATGGTCTGGACGTCATCGAGGCAGCAGGAGTAGAGATCACGGAACTTACAGAGGAAGAAAGAAGAGAGTTTAAAGAAGCTACTAGACCGGTGATTAAAGAATACCGCACGGTGTTGGGAGATCAGCTGGTGGATGAATTATTTAAAGCTATAGACAAAGCAGAAAAAACTGTAGACGAGGAATAATCCTTGTCCCGTAAAGGTGGTGGAAAAATTTGGAGAATATAGTAAAAAAAGTAGATAAAGGATTAACTTTCCTGGAGGAAAACGTCCTGTTTTTATTATTACTTTTCATGCTCTGTACAGTATTTTTTGGACTAACGAATCGGTATGTTTTTCAAGAGGGTATTCGTTGGGGAGAAGAACTGCCAAGGTATTTACTTATCTGGGCTACGTTTATTGGGGCAAGCTATGGAATGAAGAAAGGGATCCATATTACGGTAGATGTGATAACCGTCTACGCGAGCGAAAAAATAAACAGATATATGCGAGCTATTAGTTACATTATCTCCATAGCCTTTTGTCTCACGCTCTTATGGATCGGGGTACCCTATATTGTTGATATCATGCGATCTAATCAAGTTTCTCCAGCGATGCAGCTTCCCATGTATTGGTTCTATTTATCCGCTGTTGTAGGTATGTTCCTTATGCTCATACGATTGCTTATTTTGTTTGTAAGTGACTTTGTTTTTCACGAAGAAATAGAGTCTCACGATGCTATGAAGTTAGACAATTCTGTTGGGAGGTGAATAGTGTTGACAGTAATATTATTTGCACTATTAATTCTTTTTTTAGTATTAACTGTGCCTTTAGCCATAAGCGTAGCCTTTGCTTCCACCATCGCACTGTTAGCATTTAACATTGATGGGTTTGTGGCAATACAGCGTATAGTAACTGGTCTGGATACTTATTCTCTGATGGCTATCCCGCTATTTATGATAGCAGGAAAAATCATGGAAAAGGGGGGGATTTCCCAACGGCTGGTTGATCTTGCTACCAGTTTAGTCGGGTCTATTACTGGCGGGTATGCAATTATCGCCGTATTGGCTAGCATGTTTTTTTCAGCTATCTCTGGGTCTGCTCCTGCTACTGTGGTAGCCATAGGTGCCATTATGGTGCCCGCAATGGTACGGGCGGGTTATGATAAAAGATTTTCTATAGCTTTAATCGCCGCAAGCGGTACCACCGGAGTAATCATCCCTCCTAGTATTCCTTTTATTACCTATGGAGTGACAGCAGGAGTTAGTATTGGAGAGTTGTTTATAGCGGGAGTGCTGCCTGGTTTGCTGATGGGTATTTCGTTAATTATTTACAGTTACGTTATTTCCAAAATAAAGGGATACCGAGGGGGGGAAAGAAGTTCTCTTTCTTCTTTCTTTACCAATTTAAGACGTTCTTTATGGGGTCTTCTTATGCCATTGATCATTCTAGGAGGAATTTATGGAGGATTGTTTACTCCAACAGAATCTGGGGCAGTGGCTTGTGTCTATGGTTTGATTATTGCGATGTTTGTGTACAAAAGCTTAAAACTTTCCGATTTAAAACAAACATTTAATGAAGCAGGACTCTTATCAGCCATGGTTTTATTCATTATTTCTACAGCAAATTTGATGAATTGGATCATGACCACAGAGCAGGTACCAGAAAGAGTTTCAACGATGGCAGGTGGCTTTACAGGAAGCAGTGTAATGTTTTTGCTAGTAGTAGCGATGATGTTTTTATTACTCGGGACTTTTTTAGAATTAAATGCTTCTATTATTTTATTGGTGCCAATTCTTTTGCCGATACTAGACCAATATGATGTGAACCTCCTTCATTTTGGGGTGATTATGGTGGTGAATTTATCCATTGGCCTTCTGACGCCTCCTTTAGGTGTTAATTTGTTTGTGGCCAAAAGCTTAGGAGATGTCTCTTTCAATCAAATTGTGGTGAGTGTTATGCCGTTTTTAACAGTGTTATTAATGAATTTGGTATTGCTTATTTTACTGCCAAGGATTTCTACCATTTTAATTGGATAAATGTATTATTTAGAAGGAGGGGACTACGATGTTTTATGAAATGCGTACGTATACAATCAAAGTCGGAAAAACAAAAGAATATTTAGACCATTTTGAGAATGTTGGCCTGCCAATTATCTCGCAATATGCAAAGTTAGTTGGTTGGTGGTACACCGATATTGGAGAACTCAACCAAGTTATCCATATATGGGAGTATGCTAGCTTAGATGAAAGAAAAGAGAAACGAGAAGCTCTATACAAAGATGAAGCATGGATCAAAGAGTTTGTTCCAAAAGCTTTTGGGATTTTAGAAAAGCAAGAATCGAAAGTGATGTATCCCGCAAATTTTTCTCCGATTCAATAACCGATTATTAGGAAAGGAAGGGTAAGATCGAAGCTTTTTAATAATTATATCAATGGGAATGGAGGCCATCGGCTAGTAATTAAACGAAAGAAAGCAGCATCCCGGGAAATGGGAAAAACATTATTGGAAACGCAAGGTGAAGTAAAAAGAAGTATCAATATCTTACGATTTTATGCGGCGGAAGGCATGCAGAAAATAGGGGATGTGATCCCTTCAGCAGACAGCAGCAGTTTGCTGCATACCAAAAGGGTGCCGCTTGGGAACGTAAGTATCATTGCCCCGTGGAACTTTCCGATTGCTATCCCTGTGTGGAAGATAGCTCCAGCTTTAATATATGGAAATACTGTGGTGTTCAAACCAGCTTCGGAAACAGTTATTACTGGATTGAAAATTATCGAAGCTTTTGAAAAGGCTGGATTGCCAGCTGGGGTTTAAATGCTGTTACAGGCAGCGGTTCCATTGTTGGAGAAGAATTGATTACAAATGAAGGAGTTCACGGCATTTCTTTTACCGGGTCGAATCAAACGGGAAAGAGAATTGCGCTTCGAGCAGTGGAAAGAGGGATGAAGTACCAACTCGAAATGGGAGGGAAAAACCCGTCCATTATTCTAGAAGATGCTGATTTCGATCAGGCCGCTAAGTTAACAGTGGATGCAGCGATGAAACACACGGGTCAAAAATGTACAGCGACGAGTAGAGTTTACATTCAGGATTCGGTTTATGAGGAAGTAAAAGAAAAAATCCTCGCTCATATAAAAGAAATCACTGTGGGAGATGGGCTGGAGGAAACTACTTATATGGGACCTGTGGCATCGAAGTCCCAATATGATTCGGTGCTATCTTACATTGAAGAGGGGAAAGAAGAAGGAGCTAAGTTGGTATATGGCAGGCGTGCCTTAACCAATGGAGACAAAAAAGATGGTTTTTTTATCGAGCCAACAGTGTTTAAAAATGGACACGAGGATATGAAAATTGTCCAAGAAGAAATTTTTGGCCCTGTTATTGTTCTGATGAGAACTTCCAACTTAAGAGAAGCTGTCCAGCAAGCCAATAATTCTCCTTTTGGTTTAAGTGCTGCATTGTTTACAAAAAACATTGGCCACTCAATGACATTTTTCGATGCTATCGATGCTGGAATGGTTAAGGTAAATGGGGAAACAACGGGATCTGAACCCCAAGCGCCGTTTGGCGGAATGAAGCAATCTAGTTCTCACTCTCGGGAGCAAGGAAAAGCTGCAATAGAGTTTTTCACCTCGATTAAAACCATATCAATTACTCCTTAAAAAGAAATAAGATTCAGGCCAGCATTTTATCAGCGAGCTGGCCTGAAAGTTTATCTGAAAAAAGGGATTTTTTCACCCAGAGGAAAGGCTGAAACCACTCTAAGACCACAAACGGACTTTGTACAAACACTTGGGACCCTTTATACTTGAGGCAAGTCATAGATAGAGAGTTAAAGGAGAGAAAACTATGGAAGATTATATAATTATTGGTGGAGGAATTGTTGGCCTCTCTGTTGCTCACGCACTCACCCAGCAGAAACCCGAGGCAAACATTGTTCTATTGGAAAAAGAAGAAAAAGTAGCCTCCCATCAAACCGGTCATAATAGTGGGGTTATTCATTCTGGTATTTATTACACTCCTGGGAGTTTAAAAGCCCGGCTAGCCAAGCAGGGAAATGAATCCATGCGGGAGTTCGCCAAAGAACACAACCTGCCCCTGGACGTCTGTGGAAAAGTAATTGTAGCAACAGAGGAAAAAGAGCTGCCATTTCTTGATACCCTTTACCAACGAGGTATCCAAAATGGGTTAAATATTGAAACATTGAGTAAGGCTGAGCTCTTGGAAAAAGAACCGCATGTACAAGGAATATCAGCAATTTTTGTTCCGTCCGCTGGGATTATTGATTATACAGCGGTGTCTAAAAAGCTTGCTGAACGGCTGGAGCAAAGAAATGGAAAAATTGAAAACGGAGCAGAAGTTAAAGCGATTTCGGAGAAGACAAATGAAGTCGAAGTAGAGACCACCAAAGGAAGTTATCGTGCTCGGTACTTAATTAATTGTGCCGGACTGCAAAGCGATCGGATTGCTGCGCTTTCTGGCTACCATTTAGATGTAAAAATTGTGCCTTTCCGTGGAGAGTACTATAAACTTATTGAAAATAGAAGAAACTTAGTACAAAACTTAATTTATCCAGTCCCTAATCCGGAGTTTCCTTTCTTAGGTGTGCATTTTACTCGAATGATTGACGGAAACGTGGATGTTGGTCCTAATGCGGTACTTAGCTTCAAACGTGAAGGCTATAAAAAAAGTGATATTAACCTCAAAGACTTATCAGAAGTCCTGCTTTATAAAGGTTTTTGGAAACTTGCAAAGCCTTATTTTAAAGAAGGCATAGAAGAGATGGTTCGTTCTGTGTACAAAAAGAAATTTGTAGAGAGCCTGCAAAAATTAATCCCGGAGGTCCAAGAAGAAGATCTTGTCAAAGGACCACGCGGGGTTAGGGCCCAAGCGTTATCAGTAGATGGGAAGATGGTGGATGATTTTTATATTGTCCCTGGTAAGAAAAGTCTGCACGTATTAAATGCTCCTTCTCCAGCAGCTACGGCTTCTTTAGAAATTGGGAAGGAAATTGTGAAACGCCTATAAAGGAACAAAAAATGGCTTATAAATACTAAGATGATCAAACGAAACGCATTTGGTTTCCAACGGTATGACCGATTAATCATAACAAAGTGTTATTACAGTAAGGCAGAAGTAAAAATGGCTAACGATACTAAATTTAGTTTGGGGCAGGCATATGGACTAATAATCTTAAATAGAGTCACCGGATGGCGCGTGCTATAAAAGAATACATTGCATTTTATTACGAACTACATAAGCAATATCCTTCCATTCTATTTGAACAACTTTAGTTGCCTATCCAGTGCTAGATTTGAATTAGTTGGAATTCTCTTTTTGGGATAAAGATCCATCTAGAGTTTAGTTTAATTGGTGAAATGGTCCACAACTTCCTTAAACCGGCTGTTTTATGGTCAATTGCACAATATTTAATCAGCTCAGCTGGCATTTTTATTATTAATCTTAAAAGGGGCTTTTCGGACGCCTCTTGTTATGTTTTCACTGACTCGGATTTCCGGGAAGAACTTTGTATTTTTGTTAATTTAATATGGTCTCAGACATTCTCCAGTCCACACTGATATCGATATCATTTGTATTTAAGCGCGTGCCTTATGAAATAACTCAATCGAATGGAATAAACACTTACTTTATGATTTGGTCACTAATCGCTCAATATAATTTTTCAAGTCCACCATTCGATGGTATTCAGGTTCCTGATCGGTGCCCGCAATGATCATGGCGGCTAAAACGTCGTTCTTGTGCAGTCCGCCATGTTCACCGCCATTCGGGTGAATCGAAATGCTTTCAGCCAAAAAGGAATGTCCCGGCTTGGCTGCTAAAATGAGTTTCGGGACGTCGTGGCTGTCAAGAGCAGTGTATAATTGATTTAAGACGTCCGGATAATCGACATACATTATTCGTCTCTTGTCGGGATCAGTCTTAAGGGTAAGTATATCTATGTTTCCTTCAAAGGTCCAGGCCTGATCATAACGATCCGTCCATTCACCCCCGGGCTTAAAGCGCAAAGTGCCTTCTTGATCCGGACTAATCACTTTGATCCATTCATCCTCTCGCCAAGCGGACAGCTTAATACGAGCATCCTTTTTGGCGCGTTGAGCCAATAAAGGAAGGATTTTCTGGTCATGCACATCATACACATAACTCATTCGCTGATTAACTCCAAAAGCGATATCTCCCTTACTGACCGGTTCACCCAAGGGAGAAATCTCAAAATCTTCATATAAATGATCTAAATCAATAGCTACTTCCTCCTCATCTTCGACCATGTGATCTTGGCCATGATCTCCCAATATAATAAAGATGTTCTCTTCTAAGGCCTCTTCCCAATTGTCATAGGCATTTAGAATTCCTTGGACATGGTCCTCGGCGCGTTCCATTCCTCGGCGATAATGGGGACTGTTCTTATGAACTTCTTGATCATTTTCCGGAAAAAAAATCATTAAGAAGTTTGGTTGATCCCCTTGCTCAATCAGCTTTTGTGTGACTTCCATGGTATATTTATCTTGTAATCCAAGCCTATGAAAGATCCCATCAGTGAAATTTTCTTGTTCAAGGGTTTCTGGTTTAGCAAAACGGCCAAACCCTAACACATTTGGTCCTTTTGTTTGAATGGATTGCGGAAGATCTGTCAGTTCGTCTGCTAAGACAGGCAAGGTGAGATGGTGCACGTGATCGCCACGATAAACTAATGTGTTAATGGCTCCAGTGGTGAAGCCTCTCTTTTCCAAGTCTTCAAAAATGGTGCTGACGTTCGGATTTAAATGAGTGTTGTTTAAATGATAAAACACATCGTAAATACCTTTAGAAACGCCGTTTTTCAGCCATGTTTTCCACGTTGTTCCATAATTAACGATGCGATCTTTATCTTGATCATACCAAGACAATCCTGGAACTCGGTGCTTATCTGACATCTCCCCCGTTATCATAGTACTTTCAATGTTGACTGACATGGAAGGGAAAGGACTGACTATATCTTTGTAATATTGACCGTGATTAATGAGAAATGTAAATGCGGGCACCTGACCTTCTTTGATGCTTTTATCCACAGTTGATCCCATCATAGAATCAAGAATGATCATTACCACATTTTTATCTTTAAAGGAATTATCGGTGTGCTCTTGGGAAGGGAGCATCTCTTTCTCAGGGGAGTCCCCCATTTGGCAGGCACTCATAATGAGTACTAACGCGAAGAAAAGCATCTTTTTCAAAGTTATCAACCTTCCTGTTGTAGATCGATGCAGGAGAGATGGTGTATCGGTGGTTTTTAATAGGAAATAGTGAGTTGATTTAAATCAGCAGCTGAATGAGATATCTTCCCTGTTCAGGAATAATATCATCCAAAAAACAAAAATTATTCATGTACTTTTCAATTGATTGCCTGTTATGAAAATAGAATTTCCATAAAAATGTCTAATCCACTTCGTAAGGGGAAGTACCTTTTCAAATAAATGGAGAAAAATTTGTAATGCGGGAGGGGGGAGGGACTGTGATAAATAGTGGTCAGCTGCACATGACTGAATCAAGCCAACGATCAGAATATGTTTATATATTTGTTAAAATGTTCTCCACATTTCATCACTCAACAATTTGGTTTGCCATTTTATACATTATTCTCTTTCTTGACTAGTTAATACATAATGTTTAAAATTAAATTAAATTTCTGACTAGTCAGTTAGGAGCACCTATAATGGAAAATCAACAATTTATAGTAAAAAGTAAGGTTCAAAATGAAGATTTAGTTAAAAAAAGAAGATCAACAATTGTCGATGCTGCCGTAGATATTTTTATAAAAAAAGGTTTTGATGCTGCAACAACGAAGGAAATTGCAGAAAAGGCTAATATGAAGGTAGGAACAATGTTTCAATACGTGGAAACTAAACAAGATATTTTATATTTAGTTTGTTGCCATATTCATGCTCAAATGGAAGAAGTCCTTTTAAATTTAGAAACGAAACATCTCTCGCCTTTAGAATCAATTGTTGAATTTTATTCGCAGTTTGTAAAAATTGTTGACGACTTATCTGACCACGTTGTCTTAATGTATAAAGAAACTGCTTCTTTAGAGCCCGAGGCACGCAGGTCCTTTTTACATAGAGAAAAAAAGCTAAGACACTATATCGAATCTATATTAAACGATGGAGTTGAAGAAGGTGTATTTAATCTTGATCAATCTGAAATTACACTGATTGCAGAAGATATTCTTGTTCAGTCACAAATGTGGGCATTTAGACGTTGGAATTTATCCAAACAATTTTCGTTAGAGAACTATATCGATCTCCGTCTTCAATTTTTAAAAAAATTACTGTAAAGAAGTTTTGTTATTTCTCATATAACTGACTAACTAGTCAGTTATAAATATAATTATTAGTTAGGAGAGTGTTTTTATGAAGTTGATGAATGGACAGGAGTATGTGGAGAGTCTTCGTCAATATAAGCCTGATATTCAGGTCAAGGGGAAAAAAGTTACCAGTGTGGCGGATGAACCCTTATTTAAGCCGGGGATTAATGCCATTGCTGTAACGTATGAATTAGCCCATAATAAAAAGCATCAGGATATTATGACTGCTAAATTATCTAATGGCAACGTTGTGAACAGACTAAATGCCTTAGATTTTAATCATGAAGATTTGAGGAAAAAATTAGAGATGACTCGGCTTATATGTAAATGGACTGGTTGTGGACAAAGGTATTTAATGCATGACGCACTAGGAGCTTTAGCTGAAATAACGAAAATGGTGGATAATGATAAAAAGACAGAATACTTTAACTCTTTTCAGGGTTATCTCGATCATGTGCAGATTCATGATTTGACCTGTGGTACCGCTGTAACGGATGCAAAAGGAGATCGCAGCAAAAGGCCCCATCAACAATCCAATCCGGATCTTTATGTGCATGTCATTGAAAAAAATAAGGAAGGGATTGTAGTAAGAGGAGCTAAAGCCAACATAACGGGAGCCCCTTATATGCATGAATTCATCGTGCTGCCCACCAGGAACATGACAGAAAAAGATAAAGCCTATGCCTTATCATTCGCGGTTCCAGTGGATGCTCCTGGTCTAAAAATTATTGCTAAACCGGCTGGTCGTCCAGAGGATAAAGAAGCTCCTTTTAGTTCAAATTTTGGGCAATCTACAGGTCTTGTCATTTTTAATGATGTTTTCATTCCATGGAACCGTGTATTTATGTGTGGGGAATGGGAGTATGCCGGGAAATTAGCTGAAGCTTTTGCTAATCATCATAGGCATTCGTGTATTGGTGCCCGTGCTGGTTTGGGAGACATGATTATTGGTTCTACAGCCCTTATGGCCGAATACAATGGTTTGCCCCATGCGGAGGTAGCCCATATTCAAAGAGCTATGAGTGAATTAATTCGAATAGTCGAAGGGTTTTATGCTACAGGTATTGCTGCCTCCGTATTAGGAAGAAAAACAGTCGCAAAAAACTATGTTCCCGATTCCGTGCAGTCCAATATAGGAAAATTAATGCTAGCTGAACAAGTCTACGACATTTTTCGGATTGCTCATGAGATCAGTGGAGGAATTGTAAATACAGCCCCAAATCCTGAAGATCTAGAGCTGCCTGAATCAGGGGAATTGATTAATGAATACCTTGCAGCTAAAGAAGGCGTACCAACTGAAGACAGAATAAACATGGCTCGTTTCATTGAAGATCTTACTGCTTCTAAAGAGGGTGGTTTCTATTCTATTATTAGCAATCATGGTGGAGGGTCCCCTGAAGCAATGAGAAAATCGGCCGTTGGAAATTATGACTTTGAAAATCAGAAAAATCATATTATCTCAAAATTGAAATGTTTTGCAAAATTAGAGGGTACTTGTAAAAATTGTGAAACATGTGTAAACGATGAGCATGAGTGTAGCGACACACGCGAACACGGAATATTGGAAAAATAAACACTTCTGTGTGTAACAGGTGGAAGGGAGATAACTTCAAACGCTCACTAATTTGTCAACTTTGGTGGATGGACGTTTTTTATATACGTGATCCTAATGGCAAGGGAAGAGAAAAACTGGAGCTTGGGTTCTTTCCCAAGCTCAGTTTTTCTATAGAGACTTTGCGTTTATAAGTTATTGGTTTGGCTGTTGCATGGATTGTTGAGCAGCTTGCTGGTCCACTTGTATTTGTTCGTTTAAGTTATATGGGTGGTAGTAGCCTTTATCTATCATATAATTTGCCACCTGCTCATGAAAGTTAACGGACTGTTGCAGTTGCTGAGATAACGCTTGTCTTACATCAGGGGAAGCAGCTTCTGTAATGGCATAGGCGCAATTTCTAACTCCTGATTTTGCAGCGAGAAGTAGATCCGTAGCCGCAGCTTGGTCATTAAAATTTTGCATGAACTATCCTCCTAGCTTTGTAATAATTGTTGAATTTGAGAAATATTTTCCGATGAAGCTTGAATGTCTTGCTCAAATAATTGTTGTAATTCGGAATCCTGGACTTGATTTTGCATCATTTTCGACTTTGTTAAACAGTTTGTTTTGAATACGAGCATTTCATGCAATTCTGCTGTTTCGTGTATGCCTAGTCCTGTTGGCTGTTGCATATTTATCACCCCCATAGATATCATATCCTGCTATTTTTGATTTATTCTTTTCTTGAACTGGCTGATTTTTTTCTCCAAAGGAAAAAGAAAAGGCGGGGCTTTATGAATAAACTTTTGGATTTTTTTCAATAATGGCGTTAACTACATATTTGTGAAAAAACCATTCGCCAACACCGATAAGAAGAGCTGATAAAAAGGCCAAAATAAATGGAACAGGTTCATTGAGAACAAATGGACCGATAAGCCAAATGACTAATGTGCATAATCCGATATCTGCAATCGTAGAAACAGAATTATTGGTTGCATTTAATATAAATAAATCTCCAATAATATATGCAGCCCCAACAACTATTAGGGTTAGTCCTATTGTGTTTCCAATAGCATAACCATTAGCTAATGACAAAATGGTAATGAGCACAAACATTACTAGTGCTGTTTTAATAATTAACGCAATTATATGCTTCATTTTTTCTTACTCCTTCCTGTTTTAAGCTTCTTTTATCTTTTGTAAAGTTAAAGAAGTTATGTATATGCATGTATGCCCCTTTGTTTTAATTATTTATATGTAATGACTCGGTATTACCTGACTGTTATTCTTCTTGTCATCGTACCCGGAAATAAAGAGGGGATATTTTCCTGTTAAAGGAGAAGCCGAGCTCTTTACCTTAGTAACGACAATCACCTCTGTTCATAAAAACCCCTTATATAGCGTATCTCAATATGACAAAAACTTTATTTTACATAAATTTACTATATATTTTTTCCTAAATTGAAAATACTACTAGAGCTCTTTTCTTTAGCGGAAAAAATTTTACAAAAGTTCGTTTGTGATTTTATCTATGTGCAACCAAATATCCTTAAGAGGCACTACGGCCTGGGAATTACCGAGGACGATAATCGATTACAACTTTAATTACCGAAGGAAGGGAATAAAAAATGGCATTTCATCCACCCAAAGAAACAGCACAGCAAGCAATGGAGCACGGTATAAAAAAGGCAAGTTTTCCATTAATTAGTTTAGTTATCTTAGGTTTTTTAGCCGGAGCTTTTCTCGGCTTTGGTTATTTATTAGACATTCGCGTAACTGGGAATTTACCAGAGGAAATATGGGGATCGCTAACAGCATTTATTGGCGGCGCTGTCTTCCCAGTTGGTCTCATATTTGTATTGCTCGCAGGCGGTGAACTAGTTACAGGAAATATGATGGCCGTCTCCACGGCAAGGTTTACTGGGAAGATCAAGACCATTCAAGTTTTAAAAAACTGGGTGATCATAACCATAACCAATTTCATTGGTGCCGTATTTGTCGCCTACTTTTTTGGACATATCCTTGGATTGACGGAAACAGGACCTTATTTAGAAAAAACGGTCGAAGTTGCCGGGGCTAAGCTTGAAGATCCCTTTATTGAAGCGTTTATCTCAGGTATTGGAGCCAACTGGCTGGTATGTTTAGCTGTATGGCTGAATTATAGTTCAGATGACTTGGGTGGTAAGATTCTCGGTATTTGGTTTCCGATTATGGCGTTTGTCGCCATCGGTTTCCAGCACGTCGTTGCGAATATGTTTGTGATCCCGGCTGCGATTTTTGCCGGATACTATAGCTGGTGGGAATATTTTGAAAACTTTGTTGCCGTATTCCTTGGGAACATGGTTGGAGGAGCCATATTTGTTGGAGGATTTTACTGGAGGGCTTATTTGAAAGAAAAAATATAACCATTAGCATCTACCTTATAAAGGTATGTTGTTCCATCCTTAAATTGTGACGTGTTTTCAGCAGGCTCTACAATCCGAACATTAGGCTCACTACTTACCGCTTCGACGGATGAGATAATTATTATGTTTCCATTTGATATTATGTTCTTCATAGCTGTTTGAATTCCCGCCATTTTTCAAATTCAAATCTAGGGCTTTACTCTATTCCTCTAACGTGATATCAGGAAATGTTGTATTTCCTACACCCCTAACATTATTAACAAAGACGTTTAAGTATCCGTGAACATCAATAATCTGGAGACAATCCCCTTCCCAATTCCTGCTGCACCCCAGTTACAATTGCGTAAAAGATTTAATAGAAGTAATTATCCTTAGTCTAAATTTGAAGTACTTTACATTGCTTAATAATTTCCATAAGTCCTTCTCTAATCTGTTCACCAACTCAAGAGATACTCTAAACTCTAGCAGTTGGTTCCCTAATTCAAGTCATATTACTACACTCCTTATGAATAATGAATTCATTAGATGAGATAGGAGTAGTTACCTGAAATGGTTTATCATCACTCACCATGATAAAAATACATCAAAGGGAGAAGTCGATATGGCTAAAAAAGAAAGAAGAAAAAAACCTTTCTACAAAAAGTGGTGGGTTTGGGGCACTCGCAATAATTATTATTGCTGCAACCTCAAGTGGTGCCGAAGACGAGGAGGCAGCTGAGAATGATAAAGAGATTGAAGCAGATCTACTAGCGCCGAAGCCGAAGAAAATACCGAAAACTCTTCTGATGAGGCAGAGGAACAGTCATCAGAAAAGAGATGTTTATAAATATTGCGATTTGGGGTGATAGTAAAAAGGGTAAATGATGAGGCTATTGTGAAAGAGAGGTAGTAAGATGAAGAAACAGCCATTGATTTTTTCTGCATCTATTGGACATGGTCATAATCAGGCTGCTAAAGCTCTAAAGCATGAATTTAATAATCAAGGCTTTTATCCTGAAACGGTTGATACCTTTCGCGCAATTAGCCCAATTCTTCATAACTTTATGCTTAACAGTTATATTCGTCTTTTGAGATTAACCCCTTTTATATGGAGAAAAATTTATTTTTATGCAGAAGAACATTCATTGTTTTTATTATTAGATCGCTTTGGTTCACTTTTTATTGAACATTTGTATGAGATAATGTATAGGCAGAACTGTCCATTTATCATTTCAACTCATCCATTTGTAACTGCTTTTTTATCAAGAGTCAAACAGATAAAGCAATTAGATTTCCCTTTATATACTGTTATTACGGACTTTGTATTACACCCTGCTTATATTAGGAAGGAAATTGATGGGTACTTTACAGCATCGCCTAAAATTGAGGAATTTGCTAATTTGTATAACGTTTCTTCACAGCTTTTTTTTTCAACGGGGATTCCAATCTCGAACAATAAATGTTTACACTTATCAAAATGGAAGGCCCGATATGAATTAAGGCTTGAGCAGGACAAGAAAACATTATTAATAGCAGGTGGAGGCATGGGTTTAACAAATTACGTACATGTCATACAAGTATTAGAGCATTTACAGGAAAAGATCCAGATTTTATGTATGGTAGGACATAACCATAGAGCAAAACATAGAATATTTCGACAGAAAAGTAAGCACACAATTAAGGTAATCGAGTTCACTGATAGATTTTTGTTATATTTAAAGGCCAGTGATGGTATTCTCTCTAAAGCAGGAGGATTAACCATGGCGGAAGCTCTTGCTTGTGAAACACCCATTATTATTTTTAACCCCGTTCCAGGTCACGAGGAACAGAATGCGAATTATTTAATAAATGAAGGTGCTGCGGTAAAAATAAATCGGTGTATTCAATTACCCGGTGTTTTAGAAAGAGTTTTATATCAGAAAACATTTTATACAGACCTACAATATCATGCAAAAATGTTGAAAAAACCGAATGCAGCAAATCAAATTGTAGAACGGATACTTAAGTTAATTGATTAAGGAGAGGGCTTGATACTAATGAAAGAAATTTTTCCTTGAGACAGCTAGAATCAGACGGGTTAATCCTTAATAAATGATGGATTTTCCCCCATTCTTAATATGGTATTCCTACCCCTTACGACATGAAGCAGCACTGACAAATAGGTAAAAGGATCAAAATTCCATATAATTTACAAACTGTGAATGAAGGACTAGTGAATGAAACAGGCGTATTTCTTATTATAGGAGTGCGCCTGTTTCAATGTATGCACTCACGCTTTAGGATTGTGAAAAAGAGCTAGATTGTTTAAACCACCCTAATAAAATGTATTAAAAATTTTAGAGTGGGGTGTCTTAATCATTCCCCAGAATATTTTTCCCCATTTGAAACAAAGATATATAGAGTAAACTGACTAGGGGGAATTGGTTTGGATTTACATTTCATATGGAAAGCTATCGTTATTGTTATTGGTGGAACATTTATTTTACGTATGGCTGGAAGAAAATCGATTTCACAGCTGACGGTTGCTCAGACCGTCATGATGATTGCCGTTGGTTCATTAATTGTTCAGCCAGTAAGCGACAGAAACATTTGGATTACGATGGTGATTACATTTTTGCTTGTACTTACGCTTCTTTTTATTGAATACATCGTATTGAAATCGGATAAGCTGGAAAGCTTTTTTTATGGAAAGTCACTCATAGTGGTAGAAAATGGTCAAATTAATCAAACAAATTTAGCAAAATTACGTTTAACCGTTGATATGCTTGAAGTACGAATAAGACAGCAAGGCATTGAAAAGATAAGTGATATACAATGGGCAACGATAGAATCAAACGGTCAGTTAGGATATCTGCTAAAACCCGAAAAGCAATACGCTACCAAGAAAGACATACAAATGCTGATCTCAATGGTACAAGCGAAAATGCCTTATTCGCCTATTCAAACTCCCGTTTCTCAATCAAGTGTATCAGACAATATTTTTAAGGAAGTTAAAAATAAAGGGCATGCAGAAGAACATCCAGAACATTTGAAGTGAGGGATGACAGAATGGACACAAAGCTTAAGTACAAGACATTTGTTTCAGTTCTTTCTAAATGGATAATTTTTGGAGGGGTTATCGGTGTAGTCGTAGGATCATTTACGACTTTCCTGCTAGAGACCAACGATTTCCTTGGAGTGGTGCGAGAAAAAAATTCGTGGCTTATATTATTTCTCCCTCTGGGAGGAATCGTGTTAGGTTACATATATATGAACTACGGAAAGAAGTTTGAAAAAAACACGTTAAACGACGCTGCTGAAGTAAATAATTTAGTGATAGACGCGGTGCATGGTAAAAAAAAGATTCTGCGTCGGATGGGACCCATCGTTTATTTGGGTACATTTATAACAGTCTTCTTTGGCGGGTCAACGGGAAGAGAAAGCGCAGCCATACAAATGGGAGGAAGTGTAGCGGAAGCAATCAACCAATTTTTAAAGGTAAACATACTTGATACAAAAATTTTACTGATGAGTGGTATAAGTGCTGGATTTGGTGCAGCCTTTGGAACCCCCATGGCAGGTGCTGTTTTTGGTATGGAAATGGCTGCTTTAGGGAAAATAAAGTTCGAAGCACTTGTACCTTGTCTTGTGGGAAGCTTTGTCGGTCACTATATCACGACAGCAGCTTGGGGCCATGAACACGAAGAATTGATGATACAAACAGTACCAGAACTATCCGTGATTGCATTTGTCAAAGTGATTCTAGTATCTGTTATTTTCAGCCTTTTAAGTATTTCATACTGCCAATTAAGACACGGTATACAAAATGTTTCCGAGAAATATTTAAAGAAAAACCATATGAAAAGAGCCTTTGTTGGGGGGCTTATCATTGTAGTATTAACTTTCATCGTGGGTTCACAAGATTACAATGGTCGTGGTTTGGAAATGCTCGAACAATCCTTTAAAGAAGATGTTCCCCCCTTTGCTTTTTTGGGCAAACTAGTATTTACAGCAGTTACACTTGGAACTGGATTTGTCGGCGGTGAAGCCATCCCTTTATTTTTTATGGGAGCAACATTAGGGAATACATTATACACATTCATTGATTTACCTATGTCCTTCCTCGCTGCTTTAGGAATGATCGCTGCTTTTTGTGGTGGTGCTAATACTCCCATAACAGCGTTCCTATTGGCAATGGAGATGTTTGATGGCAAAGGAGTAGAGTACTTTTTTATTGCTTGCATTGTAAGTTATATCTTTTCAGGACACCATGGACTTTGGCCTTCTCAAACAATATATGAGCCGAAGAGCAGGTTATATAATATCGCTAATGAAGAAACCATTGGCAATATTGAAAAAAAGAAAAAGCTTTAGCGCTTAGTCTTGCTAATGTCGTTGCTTAAACATCGGTGAAATAGAATCTATCATCCCAGCGTCGGGCAGTATGTCGCTTACTTACTTGCACTCTTATTTCCAGATATGAGGACTATAACGGGTAAAAAGAGGGTTAGCGGCAGTCTAACATGAGGTGGAAGTAGAGGACAGGATAGCTGTACTTCACCCAAAGTGAGTAAGATATTCGTTAGATGGAACGCGGAGTACTGGGAAACTAGCACGCTCCGTGTGGAGCAGGGAAAAAGCCGGAGGCCACATCAAACGTCTATCTGTTGGTGACATTTTTGAGTAAATAAATCTCAATTTCTTAATTTATGCCTTTGAAGACCGGGATTTTTAATTCTGAAATATCCTTGAAAATTGGTGGAACGCCCCCTATAAGAGAGGAGATAATAACCTGGATATTGATTCTTTAAATCTTACCCATAGTGGAAATTGTTGATACTGGTCAAGAGTGAGTTCCCGAGAAACTTTTACATCCTCTTTAAATGTTTTTGTCAGTCTTTGAGCAAATTCTTCATCATATAGAAAGGCATTAACTTCAAAATCTAATTTGAAGCTTCTTACATCAATATTCGCTGTTCCAACAGAAGATATTTTTTCATCAACAATAATGATTTTAGCATGAATAAAACCATTGTCGTATATATAGACCGTTGCCCCAGCCTTAAGTAATTCACCAATATAAGACAGAGTGGCCCAATATACAAATATGTGATCCGGTTTATTAGGAATCATAATTTTAACCTCAACGCCAGAGAAACATGCAATTCGAAGGGCATCCAATAAACTTGTATCTGGAACAAAATAAGGAGTTTGGATAAGAACGGATTTTTTTGCTAATGAGATCATTTTAATATATCCATTTTTAATATATTCCCATTCAGAATCAGGTCCACTTGTAACAATTTGAATTCCGACACTTCCTTGAGATATATCTTCTGGAAAGTGATTTGGAATATAGGTATTTTTGTGATAATGGGATGCCTGATTCCAATCGAGGATAAAACGAGTCTGAAGCGCATGAACAGCTGTACCCTGTATCCTTAAATGTGTATCTCGCCAGTATCCAAATTTTGGATCTTCCCCTAGGTATTCATTGCCGACGTTAAAGCCGCCTACATAACCGATTTTTCCATCAATAATGACTAACTTACGATGATTCCGATAATTCAACCGTAGATTGATGAGACGGAATTTGGAAGGAAAAAAGGCTTCCACCTTACCACCAGATTCACGAAGTTTTTTGAAAAATCGTTTCGTTAATCTCCTTGAACCCAAGTCATCATATATAACCCGTACTCTAACCCCTTCCTTTGCTTTTTTCGTCAAAACTTCTATGAGTCTTTTGCCGAGTTGGTCTTTTTTAATAATATAATACTGTACATGAATATGGTCTTTTGCCCCTTCGATATCTTTAAATAACCTGTCAAACTTCTCTTTACCATCCGTAAATAATTCAGCCGAATTATCTTCAGTTAAGACAGTACCATTGTTAATTAAATGCATGTATATTAAATCTCTACTGTCTCTTATAGCTTGATTATGAAATTGGAATTGGCGGGAACGAAGTTGGGCTAATTGAGTTCCTAACATTTTTTCGCTTCCAATTTTTTTACGGTCCTCCCATTGAAAGAGGTGATTACGGCTAAGGTTTTGTCCTAAAAGAAGATACAAGACAAATCCGAGCAAAGGGATAAAAAATAAAACCAATAACCAAGCCCATGAGGAAGCTACATCTCTTCTTTCACGAAAAATAACAATAATCGCAAAAAAAATATTCAATACAATAACAACCCAGAGTAATAAGGAAGTAATATTCATAATGAAATCCTCACTAAAAACGTTATGCTTTCGCCACTTTTGTTCTTTCATAAGACTTTTATTTGGTTGAATTCTATTTAGTTGTTTCATTTCCATTTTATTTCTTTGTAGTTTTTCTTCTAATTGTTTGGGCAGACTTTACCTGTTGGTAAAAGGTTTTTCTATAAAATGGATGTTTCATTTCAACACATACAATAGAAGTTTAGGAGCTACAATTTTTATTTGTGATTTGAGTGGGACGTGTTCTAAGCCAATAATTTCAATTCAAACATTTTAACTGGATAAATAAATAGATTTACGACTGGTTTTAGTAAAGAATAAAGCCTTTAGTTTGGTCCATTCAAGTATTTTTATCGTTGTAAATCCACGAATAGTATAGCCTTTCTAAGGATGTATTATAATTTATAATAATTTTAAATATTAACAAGAGAAGAAAAATCTTGAAGGAAGGGGTAATAAATAAAATTTATTTCATTTATTTACAAAAAAATACATAATATCCGGTCTCTGAGTGACCGTAGCCAGTGATTTTAAAACAGCCGTAGCGAATGTAAAGAGTACTCAAGCTAGTTTTGAATCATTTGCATTGGCAACGGAAAATGAACAAGCAAAACAAATGTTCCAAAAAGCTGCACAACAAGCTCAATAACTGGTGGATAACGTATCTCCACTTGTTCAACAAATTGAACAAGAAGAACCTCAGTACAAAGAGTAGAAAGTAAAAAGGCAAAGAAAGGTTGGTTAACTCAACCTTTCTTTACCTTTTTATGTCCACTTATTTATGTCCCCATATTAAGCAAACGAATTAGAATGAAAAGAGTGTTATAAATGAGTGAAGAAGATTAATATATGGTTTTTAGGCTGGCCGAGTCAACCCTCGAGGACTTGTCATTTAGAGCAAGGCGGCGCTTACACTTTTTTAGGGTTTTAGCTTTTTAAGAATCCACATGATTTAAAGGCGAGAGTTTTAGGTTATAGTCTACATTAATCTCCATTTGTTCCCATTTGTTTATCCATTCCTTATCATTTATTGGGCTTTCAAAAGGCTTTAGGGTGTATTTACCCATATGAAAAGGATCGACTTTTTTGTCTTGATATTTATTCAGCAATTGTTTTGTTTGTTTTTCCAAATGTGATTCCATTTCTTGTGTTAGGGCGTCCAATTCATCCTGCTTAGTTAAATCTTTTTCACCGAGATAATCCTCGATTTTGCCTTCCAAATCAACTTGAACAGAAACAGATTTGTAATTGTTTTCAAATTCGACATCTACTTTGGAACGAATATGGCCTCCTAGAAGGGAAAATGCTGGTACTTTGAAATATTTCAGGTAGCGATGATTGTTTATAAGCTGAAAAATTTGCTCTTCCATTTCAGTCATGGTATCAACAAGCTTATCCTCTTTAAAAACAGCGGTTCCATTATATGTTAAGTTTTCATTATCTGCTTTAAAGAATGGAAGCACTGGATCCGAAAGCGGTGTATATAAATTTTTCATAAATTGATGCAGATTGACAACCGTTATTTCTCCTTTATTTTCGAAATGTCTTAACATCCGATAGAAGAAATAATCTATTTTTTCATGCTGTTCAAGTTGGTTGGAGATGTATTCATTAAAACTTCCGCTAACAACTACAAGGTACAGGCGTTGAGAGATATCTGGATCTGCCAGTAATGTATTAATCAATGTTTTTATGCCTTTTCTGGCAACTTCTTCATTGATAACAATCATCCGGAGCTGGCCGACCTTTAATTCACGATAATTTTTCAGATTAAATTCTTTTCCGCTTTCTTTTATTAAATCTACCTCAAGGGTATAGATTTGTTTTTTTTCGGCAATCAATGGGGGCATGATTGTACTCATCTTGAATTTTTCACCTTCACCTTCTTCTATTGACCAAAATATGACAGGAGCAATCTCTTCAATTTGATTATTTTCTTTAAAGGGAGAACAGCCCGTTATCAAAATGACAGAGAAAATGATGGAGGTGAAAATTGTTTTTTTAAAATGTTCCACCTTTAGTACTCCTTTATTTTAGACATAGCCACCAAAAAGCTTGGAACGAGTATATAGGATACGGCTCCGGCCCATATATGAAAATCAACCAAGACGTTCTGCTCTTTTTCCCACAACCATTCATTCAAAAGAACGAGGGACACATAGATGAACAGGCAGGTTAAAAAAAAGCTAAGTCGATTTATTGGCTCGTCTCGCTTTTGAAAGATAATACGTAAGCCACCGTAAAAGTATATGAGGAAAATGGCAATCGTAAATAAAAAATGAAACATGTAAAGCGCAATTAAAATGATATCAATTCGCTCAAAGACCGGGATCTGCAAGTATCTGATCATCTCTATCATTGGAAATTTTGCCTGTCTAATGTAGTCAGCGCCAAAAAAGAATTGGGTGGCAACAAACAACAGTAAGTATTCAATAACAGTGATGGCGTTTCCAATCGATAAATATTTCGGTATCTTTTCATCCTTTCCTAACCATGGGGCTAAAAAAATTAAAAATTCTGGACCTGACAAGGATGACCATATTAGTAAAATCCCTTTCCAGAAAAAATCACTCGAATTCTCAGGTATCAATGGATACAAATCTGACAAAGAAGCAATGGGATAAGTAAAAAAAGAATAATACAAAACAATCATCCAAATGGTACAAAAAAAAGCGATAACAATAAAACGTATTGTTTTTTCCATTCCCTGCGCAGCCATATAGATGCTGACAACCATAAGGAATAACAGCATCCAATTTCTATCAATGGCTGGAAAAACAAATTGTTGAACGATTTCCGAATATCCAAGGACAAGGATACTTATTTTGAGTAATAAAAGAGGTAAGCCCAGAAAAGCAAGAAAACGAAGCAAGGGTCTCCCTAAAAGTTGTAAAAATCCTTGGTACCCTTTTACAGAATAATCGGAGGCAAACCATTTTGATAAAATCATAAGATTGAAATGCGATAACACTCCTACCGCAAGAATAGCCCAAATCATATATGGTTGTACCAAATAAATGGGCATGATTAGTAAAAGATAAAGCATTTGTAGTCTGTTTACTATAAACGTTACATATACGCCGTCCAGGGTGGACGTTTTATCAAATAGGGAAAATTCTGTCAGAACAATCACCTCCCTTTTCTGTATCTCCATTTTTGTAAGGGATGTAAGGACTCAGGACGAACCTTCATCCATTGCAAAGGGGCTCGAATAAACAGATCTAACCAGTCTTTCCAATAAAATGGAGCAATCGGTGCAAAATAAGGCTGTTTAAGAGAAGTTAGTCCATTCAAGTGAGCCAATAATACAACCAATCCAAATACTATTCCTATCATTCCCAACACATCAGCCAAAATCAGGAAAATGAGTTGAAGTAATGTATTTGCTTTTGTCATAGAGTAGTTCGGGACCAGAAACGAAGCAATGGCAGAAACACCTACCAATACGATTAATACCTGGCTGACAAATCCGGCTTGAACGGCAGCTTGTCCTATTATAATGCCTCCTATTACTCCTAATGTCTGGGATGATTTTGTCGGCATCCTGAGACTTGCTTCTGTAATGATTTCAAGAACCGTTAGCATAAGAACTCCTTCCCAAAAAGGAGCAAAAGGAAGTTTGCCTCGTGATTCAACTAAAACAAAAAGAATTTGTATAGGGACCATCTGATAGTGATGGGTCGTCAATGCCACATAAAGAGGGATTAATGTTATAGAAAGAAGAAAGCTTATATACCGCAAACTGCGCAAAAAACTTGCAGGCACCCAGCGGTTAATATAATCTTCCGGAGATTGAAATAAATGAAAAAAAGAAACAGGAGCGTTTAACGCAAATGGTGTATTATTCACCAATATAGTTATTTTACCTTCTCCTAAAGAATGAGAGCAGACATCAGGACGGTCTGTTTGTTGAAATTGTGGAAACACTGTGTGTATATGATCTTCCATAAAAGCTGCAACTTGAGAAGAATCAAGAAACTGATCAAAATCAATAGATAAGATTTTCTCTCGTGCAATAGAAATCAACTGGGGATTGGTTAAACCTTCTATATATAACATCACTACTTTTGTTTTCGTTTGCGACCCCAGATTAAATGATTCGGTTTTGAGCGTGGATAACGGCAATCTTCTGCGAATTAACAGGATATTGTCATCTATTTTTTCCGTAAAGCTGTCTTTGGATCCGTACAGAATGGTTTCTGTTTCAGAAGTTTCAATACCGCGGCCTTCAGGATTATCCATTCTAACGGAATACCACTGATTATTAGCGGAATCGTGCAGAATAATACATCCTGTCATGAGCTTATACTCTGTCTCATCAACCGTGGATATATCGGACACTTTAGCATTTGTTATGCATTTATTGATTGGTGTTTTTTCACAGCGAAGCAAAGGTTCAATAATTGCCTCGTTTAAACGCTCTTTATCAATGATCGTTTTTATGTAAATAAGCATGACTGTTTTACCGCTTTTGGTTTCATGCTCCACAAATACCGCATCTTCTATATTTGAAGTGAGATGTTTAAGACGTTCGATTGTAACCGGAGATTGATCCTCTTTGTGCTGCGCTTTTTTTTTGAAGAACATGTTAGTGCCCTCACTGCCCAATTTTTTTATTAAAAATACGCCTTCCGCCATAAGGACTCGGCGGAAAGCCAAGTTTTTCTAATAATTCGTTTCTACTCAAATTATAGTTTCCCAGCGTATCTACTTCTATTCCCCGATTTTAAAAAGTGGGACAAAAACCATCCTTTCATGGAGGAAACGAAGGTAAGACTTAGGATAGTTAAGGTTAACCATTCCATTTTTTTGTACCGATGCTGGGTGTATGAATTGGAACACACCCCGAAATTGCTATGAATTCTTTTAAAAACGAAATATCAAATTGGTTCTTTCTTTGCTCTAATTCTTTGAAAACCAATGAAAGACAATGTGTGGTTAAACTGATAAAATTATATAAGGACGAACTATTAAAACGCCGTAATGGTGTTTGTTATAGAAATATTTTCCATAATTCTGTCTTTTATTGTAGCTGCATGGTATCGTGGATTTAAGTTACGATGAACAGGTTACTAAGGAAATACTGAAAATTTATGGTAAATCAGGAAAACCAAAAGGAGTTCCGCGTTCTTATAAAAATAAATGCGCTTCCATTATGGCTCACATTATTCAAAATCTTTATGTTGTTCATGATTCAACATATGGGATTAGTTCCTTTATACCATACAATGGGTTTTCGTTCTCTTTTATCAATGTTTATATTAAGTGGAGTATGTCATACAATGGTGGATTTTGATCAGATTGATGTTATGGAGAAGGGGAATGCCGAATGAGAAAGACTGAATTTTCCATCAATAACAACTTACTAGACGTAGCACTTGAAAGCGCTTATGACGGGATCGTTATTGTCGATTGTAATGGAAAAATACAGTATATGAGCAATAATTATTGTAGATTTTTAGACGTTGACCGAAACAAAGTGATGGGTGAACACGTAACAAACGTCATTGAAAATACGAAGATGCATTTAGTGGTGCAGACAGGAAAACAGGATATTGCCGATTTACAGTTTCTTCGTGGGGACTATGTGATTGCTAATCGGATCCCGATTGTAGAAAATGAAAAAATTGTTGGTGCAATCGGGACAATTGTTTTTCGTGATCTTGGTGAATGGAAGAGAATGAACAGCCACATTAAGGGGCTATTGGCTGAACTTAATTTTTACCGAAATGAATGGCAGGAAACAAATGGATTAAAGTATTCTTTGAACGATTTGATTGGGAAATCGCACGAAATTGAAGATTTAAAAGAAAATGTGAAAAAAATTGCCGGTAGTGATATTTCTGTATTAATTAGAGGCGAAAGTGGAACTGGTAAAGAGTTACTCGCTCATAGCATTCATCAACTTAGTGAGCGCAGCAACAAACCATTTGTTAAAGTGAATTGTGGTTCAATTCCGGAACATTTGTTAGAATCTGAACTGTTTGGATATGAAGAGGGTGCCTTTACAGGAGCAAAAAAGGGTGGAAAAATCGGAAAGTTTCAAATCGCGGATAGGGGAACGATTTTTCTGGATGAAGTAGGAGATATGCCACAGCATATGCAAATTAAGTTATTACGAGTGCTTCAGGAAAAAGAATTTGAGCCTGTAGGTTCGCTTCAGTCAAAGAAAGTTGATGTTCGAGTCATCACTGCAACAAATCGCCCGTTAGAAAAAATGATTAGAAACAAGCTTTTTCGTGAAGATTTGTTTTATCGGATTAATGCTGTTCAATTGATCATTCCGTCTTTAAGAGATCGGACCGAAGATATTTCTTTACTTGGTGATCATTTTCTAAAGAAAGCTACAGCTCGTATTGGAAAGCGAGTCACGTCTTTTCATCCAGAGGCGCTTTCATTAATGGAGCAATATGACTGGCCAGGGAACGTTAGGGAATTAGAAAATGTGATTGAAGCTGGTATTCACTTATCAAATGACGAGATATTTGGAACGGGGTGTCTACCTGATTATCTAAAAAATCAAAAGTGGGAAGTCGAAAAGCAAAGTTTAAAAGAAATCGTGGAGGAAACAGAAAAAAAGGTGATTAAAAGTGTATTAAAGAGGGTTCAATTTGATAAAAAAGAGGCGGCAAAAATTCTTGGAATAGGGAAGTCTAGTATGTACGAAAAAATAAAAAGGTATCAGATTTTTAACTAGCTTTTTTAATCCGGAATTTTGGAATTCTTTCTAAAATTCCGGAATTTTTCTTTTTTGTGATTACTAAAGGTTTTTTTAGAACCTCTGTCTAACTTTTTTCCGGAAAATCGGAAAATATCTAGGCGTTTCTTTTTGCTAAATATTCATAAAAGTTGGAATATGGCGTTATTTAGATTCGGCACATTTCTTGCTTAATATATTAGTGAGAAAAGCGAAAATCAATTTGTCTGAAAGGGGAGAACAATGATGGAAAACAAAGTGATTGTAATGCAAAGGGATTGGTTTTTAGTTCATAGCAGGGTTACGTCTATATTCCTGTAACTTGGAAGGGGAAACAGCTCAAGGAAATGGAAATGAACAAGGGATGTACACCTTAAGATTTCATTAAAAGTATTCTAATTACTTTCATTTTTTTAGGGGGGAAATTCGTTGGATGTTGGCTTGATCACAAGGAAGATGGCAAATGACTTTGAGATAATGAATTCAACTAAAATAGCAATAAAAGAAGAAATGGGAATGTCGTGGACATACGAAGACCTTAACCGGATTTCTAACACATATGCAAATAAGCTGCGGGAATTAGGGGTTCAAAAAGGGGACCGAGTTGGTATCTTACTTTATAACTGTTTGGAATACTTTGGTCTTTACTTTGCTGCTGCAAAAATTGGAGCTATTGCGGTTCGCCTTAATTTTCGGTTATCAAGTGAGGAATTTGAATATGTGTTAAACGATTCAGAAATAAAGATTTTGTGCTTCCATTCAAATTTAGCAAAACAAATTGAACCGATTCTTAACAATGTTTCTGTTGAGCAGTACATTTGTCTACCAAATAGAGGTCAGAAAAATCCACATTGGTCAAAGTCTTGGTCTGTTTTAGACACTGGCTCAGCAGAAGAAATAGACACCGATCATATTAAAATGAATGATCCGGTCATGCTGATGTACACTTCTGGAACAACAGGCAGGCCTAAAGGTGCGATTTGGACACATGAAACAACGTTTTGGTTTTCTGCTATACAGTCGATGAAATGGAACTTCACTGGTGAGGAAATCGGGATGACGACCGGCCCATTGTACCATGTTGGGGCGATGGAAGATATTGCGCTCCCTATTCTTATGATGGGCGGTACATTGATCATCACAAGAAGCAAAGGGTTTGAGATTGAAAGAATTTTATCTGTGATTGAAAACGAACAGGTGACTGACTGCTTTTTGTTTCCATTTATGATATATGAAATGCTAAATTCCCCGGTAATTGATCAGTTCCAGCTAACAAAACTGAGAACCATTTACACGGGAGGTGACCCATTAATACCATGGGCGCTTCATCAATTAAAACAGAAATTTCTTCATCTAGGAGTTGTTCAAGTGTACGGTCTGACTGAGGGCACTCCTATTGCGGCTTGTTTAGATCCACAGGATGCTTTTATAAAAGGCCACACCGTCGGTAAGCCATTACCCCTTACAGAAATTAAGATTATCGACGATACGGGAGAACCACTTCATATTAATGAAATTGGTGAGATAGCGATTAAAGGTCCAGCAGTTTCGATGGGTTATTGGCGTAAACCTGAGGCAACGAATAAAACATTTGTGAATGGCTGGTGTAAAACCGGCGATTTAGGTCAGTTTGACGAGGATGGTTACCTTACGATTTCTGGAAGGAAGAAAGATATGATTCGGAGTGGTGGCGAAAATATTTATTCAGCAGAAATTGAAAATGTTTTATTTGGACATGAAGCGATAAAAGAAGTTTCGATTATCGGCATCCCCGATCCAAAATACATTGAAGTTGTTTGTGCTGTTGTTGTAAAGAAAGAAGGAGCAAGTATTACGGAAGAAGAAGTCATTGATTACTGTAAACAACATCTTGCTAGCTATAAAAAACCACGTAAGGTGATATTTGTGGATGATTTGCCGCGTACGCCATCGGGAAAGGTTCAGAAGTTTATTTTAAGAAAGCAATACAGCGGTGCAAACTAAATCCGCATCGGGAGGAAGTAAATGGATAAAGCATGTGTAGTTTCATGGTCGAAACAGGGGAATGTTGCAACGATCATCATTGATCATCCACCGGTTAATGTGCTTAACGCAGATGTCGTTAATCAGTTATCCATAGTTGCTGAAGAAATTGAAAGCGATTCCAATGTGAAGGTGGTCATTCTTACTGGTGCAGGAGAAAGAGCTTTTATGGCGGGTGGAGATATTAAAGAATTTCCAGAATGGATGGGGAAAGGAATAGAAAAGGCGAAGCAAAAATCACTTTGGCTCCAACAGCCCTTAAATAAAATTGATCGCTTACCGCAACCAACAATCGCTGCAATGAATGGTTTAGCTTTAGGAGGGGGATGTGAACTTGCATTATGTTGTGATATTAGAATTGCGGAAGAACAAGTAGAAATTGGCCTTCCGGAAATTAAATTGGGTTTATTCCCAGGAGCAGGTGGAACCCAACGGCTACCGCGTTTAATTGGTAAAGCAAAGGCGAAGGAAATGATTTTTACTGGTGGAACTCTATCTGCAGAAGAAGCAAAACAAACGGGCCTCATTAACGATGTCGTTCCAAGAAATAAATCTTTAGAAAAGGCAAAGGAATTGGCAGAACTTATTTGCAGTTATTCCTTACCATCTTTATCTTTTGCTAAACAAGCAATTGATGCTGGTTATGAACGAACACTTGCGGAAGGATTGATGACTGAAGCTGAAAAATTCGGCCATGTTTTTCAAACAAAAGATGTAAAGGAAGGAGTCGAAGCATTTATCCAAAAACGTTTACCAAAATTTATCGATCAATAATCAAAGGAGGAAATGATCATGTTTCATTTACCGCCATTCACTAGTCTCCTGTTTTTTGTTTTTTGGCCGTTAACCATTGTGGCTTCAGTCTTGTGGGGGGTATTTGCTTTTAAAGAGGAAAATGAGGAGGCAGAATAATGAGCCACAGTGTCATCGTGATTATAGGTGTGCTGTATTTATTAGTGATTTTAGCCATCGGAATTTTGTCGACAAAGCATCAGAAGGATATGGACACCTTTTATGTAGGTGGACGACGGTTTGGACCCTGGTTGATTGCTTTGGGAATATCTTCTACAACAATGTCTGGGTTTGGTTTTATTGGATTACCCGGTTTAGTCTACGAAAATGGATACCCGATGTTTATGATTAGCATTTTTGCGACGGGTGGGATATTCGTTAGCTTTTTGATTCTAGCAAAACCTATGAGACGCATTACTCAAAAATTCAACTCGTTAACGATTCCAGATTTGCTAGAAATTCGTTATAACAGTAAAGCCGTTCGGGGTATTACAGCACTGGCTATCCTGGGTGGTGCAGTTGGCTACCAAATGACACAGTACATCGCTTTGGGCAGCATGATTGAAGTTGTTCTTGGTGTTGATTATAAGTGGGCAGTGAGCATAGGTGTTGTCATTCTGACCATCTACGTGATATCGGGAGGAATGATCAGTGCTGTCTGGACTGATTTTATTCAAATGATTGTTATGGTTGGTGGTGCACTTATTATATTTATTGGCGGCCTAGTTATGATGGGAGGTATGTCAGAGTTAAATACCCAGATAGCAGATATAGATCCTGAAATGTTGAATCCTTATCATTCCACTGGTGAGATTACCATATTTACGTTCATTTCGTACTTTATTTTATATATGATTGGTCATCAAGGGCAGCCTCACGTAGTGACAAAGTTTTATATGATCCGAAAAATGTCTATGCTCAAATGGGCCTGTATTATAGGAGCTGCTACTTATGCCATTTCATCTTTACTGTTGTTCTCAGGATTGTATGCCCGGGTTATGGTGGAAAATGGATCAATGGAAGCACCTGCATCACCGGATCTTGTAGCCCCAATGTTTATTTCAAATTTTTTTAATCCAGTTGTTGCTGGTATCCTTTTCTCAGCTGTAATGGCTGCTATTATGTCAACAAGTGAAGCTTTTCTTCTCATTGCGAGCTCTTCTATAGTAAGAGATATTTATCAGCAAATTATAAAGAAAGGTGAAAAACTATCTCAAAAAAAGGAATTGGTGCTGTCACGATGGATCACATTGGCGATTATTGTTTTCACATTTTTAATGTCTTTTAATCCACCAGCGCTTGTTGGTTGGTTAGGCAATGCCTCATGGGGAATTTTTGCAGCTTCCTTGGTTCCTGTCCTAAGCATCGGTATTTTTTGGAAAAGGGCTACGCGTACAGCAGCCATTTGGTCTTCTACACTAGGTCTGATTTTCAGTATTGGGCTTTACATCGCAAGTGTTAAAGGCTGGTATACTCCCAAATTAGATACCGGCGTAACAGCTTTAATAATTTCTACGGTAACTTTTATAGGGATCTCACTCATGACAAAGCCACAATCTAGCATATTTTTTGACAAAAAGTCAGATCGTTTCGAATCTAAAAAGGAAAAAACAATGGAAATTTAAATGGAAAGTGGGCTAAAAATGTACGATAAACATTTTGAACATTTTCAAATCGGAAACAAATGGCGTTCACGTGGACGTACAATCACAGAATCTGACCTTGTAATGTTCTCGGCTTTTAGTGGGGATTGGTATCCGCTTCATACTGACAAGGAATATGCGGAAAAACACACATCATTTAAACAACGAATTGCACACGGTATGTTGGTTTTATCCGTAGCCATTGGTTTGCAGAAAATGGAGCCTGGAATAGTCGTAGCATTTTACGGGATTGATGATCTAAGGTTTATTAAGCCAACTTTTATTCAAGATACTATTTATGTGGAATTGGAAGTCACTGATTTACAAGATAAGGATAATAACACGGGTATTGTTACGACTAATCTGACTGTAGTTAATCAAAACAATGATTCTTTGCTTGTTAGTACTTGTAAGATATTGGTAAACAAAAAGTAGATAGGTAAAATGCTAATAAGAGACTGACAATTTTTATCGGATAATTTTGAATGTTAAGTGAGTAAAAGGGATTCATTACTAACTTAAGGGGAGGGTGCTCATGTTTAAAAAAGTTCTCGTTGCCAATCGTGGTGAAATTGCATCTAGAGTAATCAGGACGTGTAAAAAACTAAAAATTCCAACTGTTTCTATTTATTCGGAAGCTGATAAGGAGGCTCCGCATGTTGATATGGCTGACGAGTCATTTTTAGTGGGGGGACCTCGTGTCAATGAGAGCTACCTAAACATAAAACGAATTATTGAGGTTGCAAAAGAAACAGGAGCCGATGCGGTCCACCCTGGTTATGGGCTGCTTTCTGAGAACACAACGTTTGCTAACCGATGCCAAAAAGAAGGGGTTACGTTTATTGGCCCTTCTACTGAGATTATATCGCTTATGGGAAGTAAAATTTCTGCACGTCAAGCAATGGAAAAGGCAGGTGTTCCGGTTGTCCCAGGTATCACTCGTCCTTTAAAAAATGAGAAAGAAGCGATTATTGTCGCTAATGATATTGGATATCCTGTTATGCTTAAAGCTTCGGCAGGTGGTGGAGGAATCGGAATGCAGATCGTTCGTAGTGATGAAGAATTAAAAAAGGCATTTGAGGGCAACCAAAAGCGTGCTACCGATTTTTTTGGAAACGGTGAAATGTTTATTGAAAAGTACGTTGAAAATCCACGTCATATTGAAATTCAAGTGTTAGCAGATAACGAAGGAAATACAGTTTATCTTTGGGAACGTGAATGTTCCATTCAACGTCGTCATCAAAAAGTGGTTGAGGAAGCTCCTTCTTTGTTTCTAGATGAAGAAACAAGAAAGAAAATGGGGGAGGCGGCTGTAACTGCTGCAAAATCGATTGGATACAGCAATGCGGGAACGATTGAATTTTTAATCGATAGTGACAAAAATTTTTACTTTTTAGAAATGAATACCCGCCTTCAAGTTGAACATCCTGTCACCGAAGAAATTACGCACCTTGATCTCGTTGAGGAGCAGTTAAAGATTGCTTCGGGAGAACTATTAACTTTTGCGCAAGAGGATGTAAAAAGACAAGGTCATGCGATTGAAGTACGAATATATGCAGAAGATCCAGTCAAATTTTTTCCATCACCTGGAAAGATTACAAAGCTTGTCACACCAAAAGGCCCTAAGGTCAGAAATGAAATGGCAGTGAACGGAGTATCTACGGTAACACCGTACTACGACCCAATGATCGCAAAGCTGATTGCAACAGGAGAAACTCGTAAAGAAGCCATTGAAGTAATGAAAGAGGCGCTCTCATCGTATGTAGTAGAAGGAATTAAAACAAACATTCCGGCGCTACAAAAAATTGTTGAACACGAAGCCTTCCTAGAGGGCGATACAACAACAGACTTTATCACAAAATATTTGAAATAATAGGAGGGATAACAATGAGACAAGTATCTCAATCATGGCAGGAAACGTATGGAAAGTACTAGTAAACGGCGGTGACAAAGTTGAAGAAGGACAAGAAGTTATGATCTTGGAATCGATGAAAATGGAAATCCCAGTGCAGCTGAAGCAAGCAGAACGGTGAAAGAATTAAAACAGCTGAAGGTGAATTTGTTAACGAAGGCGATGTTCTAATGGAACTTAAATAAAGAGATTATAAGTCGACTGGATATAGGGAGGATGCTAAATGAGTTGGCCTAAAGAAGTAACAATTAAAGAAGTTGGTCCAAGAGACGGTCTTCAAAATGAAATTAAAATGATAAAAACTGAGGATAAAATCAGCTGGATAAACGAGCTTTCGGAGAGTGGGCTAAACTACATTGAAATCACATCGTTTGTACACCCGAAATGGATTCCGGCTCTCGGTGATGCCGTCGAGGTTGCAAAAGGAATTAAAAGAAACCCTGATGTGACCTATGCTGCACTTGTTCCAAATTTAAAAGGGCTAGAACGTGCTTTAGAGGCAAATGTTGATGAAACATCGATTTTTATGTCAGCGAGCGAAACCCACAATAAGAAAAATATAAACAAAAAAATTGCTGAAACTCTACCAATTTTAAAAGAGGTTGTCCATGGGTCTTTAGCAAGTGGCAAAACGGTAAGAGCCTATCTTTCAACCGTTTTTGGTTGTTCGTATGAAGGGGCTGTTGATCCCGATCAAGTTGTCCGGGTCTCGGATGCCCTATTAGAGATGGGGGTTTCTGAACTATCGCTCGGCGACACCATTGGTGTTGCAAATCCACAACAGGTAGAACAAGTTTTAGAGATTTTATTAAAGCAATTCCCAAAAGAAAAACTAGCCATGCATTTTCATAATACGCACGGAACGGCACTTGCAAACGTTGTTGTTTCATTACAAATGGACATAACAACGTTTGACTCTTCGCTAGGCGGACTTGGGGGATGTCCGTATGCACCAGGGGCATCAGGAAATCTAGCAACTGATGATCTTGTCTACATGCTTAATGGTATGGGGGTTGACACAGGGGTCAAAGAAGATCAATTACAACGAGCTGCAGCTTTTATTGAAGAGAAGGTAGCAAAACCACTTCAAAGTAACCATTATAAAGCTTGCCAAGCTACAAGAGTCTAGGGAGGTTTTTATGGCAGCAAAACAAGTACTCGTTTCAAAGGATGAAAAAGGAATCGCCACACAGTTAGATCGAACTTCAAGTCTACAATGATTTCTTTTAGTTCTTTTAACTTTTGAATAGAAAGCGTTAGCAGCTTTCGGGTGATGAAGTGTCAGAGTGTCCGTTGTGTAATCGTAACAGGTAGTGGCAAAAAAATTTTTTTTGCTGTGGCAGACCTGAAAGAGCGGGCAACAATGGATTATATGGAAGTGAAAAAGATGGTTACATTCATTCGTGAGCTATCAACAATCTTTTTTAGTTTGTCATGTAAAAAAGTACCTTCATTTGGTTTGATGAGGGCACTTTTTTACGTTCATAAGACACGTATGGGAGAGGAAGCCACAAAAGGGGGTACCATACTGTGCTCTTCATTCTTGATCATCTTCTACGGGGTAAGCCATATTAAAAAGAACTAATTGGCTGTTAATTTCAAGTTCCATCGGTTTTCTTTCTACACAATAATAATTCCCTTCATTATTTTGAATGCGAGCTTTTACATTATCGTTTAGCATAATGATGAGAACCTGTTTGATTCTTTCTTTTAATTGTTTATCCATAATTGGAAAACTAATTTCCACTCTTTTAGATATGTTTCGGGTCATCCAATCAGCAGACGAAAGATAGATTTTTTCCTCTCCATTATGGTGAAAATAGTATATTCGAGAATGCTCCAAATATCTTCCGACTATGCTTCGGACACGAATGTTTTCGCTCACTCCTTTTATTCCCGGGCGTAAACAGCATATCCCACGAACAATCAAGTCGATTTTTACCCCTGCTTGCGATGCTTCATACAGTTTTATAATGAAGGTTTTCTCCGTTAAAGAATTCATTTTGGCAATGATTCTCCCGTTTGAAAATTTACGGTGATATTCCATTTCCTTGTCAATCAGGTGAATAAAATGGTCACGAATGTCAAAAGGTGCAATGACTAAATGATGGAAAGTTGGTTTTTTTAAATCTCCGCTTAAATAATTAAAGAAATTTGTTGTATCTAAACCGAAATTGGAATTTGATGTCATAAGTCCTAAATCCGTATAAATTTTAGCGGTCAATTCATTGTAATTTCCGGTTCCCAAATGAATAAATCGTTCTATTTTATCTTTGTTTCTTTTGACAATAAGTGTGATTTTACTATGCGTCTTTAAATGGGTCATGCCGTAAATGACGTGGCAGCCAGCTTTCTCCAATTCTTTTGCCCATAGTACGTTATGTTCTTCATCAAAGCGGGCTTTTAATTCTACGAGTACTAGAACTTGCTTACCATTTTCAGCAGCTTTCATCAGAGCTTCAATGATGGGTGAATCTTGACTGACTCGGTAAAGAGTCTGTTTGATGGCCAAAACATTAGGGTCTTCTACTGCATTTCTCACTAGATCGATGACAGGTTCAAATGATTCGTATGGATGGTGCAACAGCACGTCTTTTTTAGACAGTGTTTCGAATAAATCTTCCTGGTACATTAAATCTTTTGGTGGCTGAGGGATTCGTGGCATATAAACAAGATGATCTTTTTCTTTTTTTGTCTCATCGTAGAAATGGAATAAAAAAGTTAAATCAAGCGGTCCATTTACAAAATAGACATCGTTGTCATGAATTTCTAATTCATCTAATAAATAATTTAAGATATTATTATCAACAAAATGGTTATTTACTTCAAGGCGAACCGCACAGCCCCATTTCCGCATTTTTAATTCCTCTTCAATTTCTTTTAAAAGATCTCGAGCACCTTCCTCTTGAATCGTTAAATCGGCATTTCTTGTAATCCGAAATTGTGTTGTGCTTTCTACATGAAACCCAACGAACAGTTTGTAGATAAAATGGCAAAGAAGATCTTCAAGAATTACAAACTGCCGAAGAGTTGAATTGTTATTTCGAATTTCGACAAATCGGTTTAGTCCTCTAGGTACTTGAACGATTTCAAGTTTTTCTCCTTCGGGGGTATCTTTCCATTGATCTTTAATGACAACTGCTAAATTAATGCTTTTGTTTACAAGCATTGGAAATGGCCGGTAAGCATCTATGGCCAGAGGGGTAAGAACTGGTAGTACAATATCATCGAAATAGGTTTCAAGATAAGTCAATTGTTCATTATTTAATTGATCCAAGGAAGCAAATTCAATGTTTTCTTTTCTCAAGTTTGGTAAAAGCGTTTCAGTAAACATTTTATATTGGCTATCAACAAGTACATGGTTGATTTTTGCAATTTCAGACAACTGTTGTTTCGGGGTCAATCCTGCCTTGTTTTCAGGACTTTTTACACCTGCTTTAACTTGATCTTTAAGACCAGCTACTCGAACCATAAAAAATTCATCTAAATTTGAACTGAAAATTGCTAAAAATTTACACCGTTCAAGTAATGGATTTCGTTCATCTAGAGCTTCTTCCAGTACGCGCTTATTAAACGCCAGCCAACTCAATTCTCGGTTGTTATAGAATGCCGGATTATTTAAGTCTAATGAATTGGTTTTTTTTTTCAACATTGTACCACTCCCTCGACTTTATTTCTCATATGAATACTATTTCCTTGAACTTTTGTTTAAATGTATAGAAACTTGTTTAAGTATATGTAAATGGAAATGTTGGTCAACAAAAAAACGTAGTTGCTGCTTGATTCAGGATGATAAACATCCCGATATTGGGAACTAATAAATAAATTATTGGATAAAAAGTAACACATAAATATTTTTAAAGGTTAAAAAATGCCATTTTGAAGGTACTACTATTTCTGGAATCATTGGCATATAAATACTAATACAGTCTCCTATTTGAATGTTATTTTTTCAAGCCATTAGCTGTACGATTAACCCATTCATGCAGCTCTTTAAAATCATAAGTACGGATTTCTTCGTTTTCTCCTTCCCAGATGAGAGCCGTAGAAGTCTCATCATGTTCCACCCACTTATCAAGCATACTTTGAACAATATTCAATTGACCTCTTGTACACCCCCTTGACTCGGAAATCATACAGCACTACTCATAAAGGTCCTCCTTCACTTTACAATCGAATTAATGACAATCAGGAGATTTGTGATTTGTGTGTAATTTTTTAAATTAGCAGGACAAAATCGGTAACATGCATTCTATTAACTCCTTTCTCGAAAAAATGAATAAATTACAACATTTATAGTAAAATCCGGTGCAAGAACCTTAATAAATGTAAAAACGTTTTAAAGAATTCATTTTTAGTACTTTAAAAATTATTGATAGGCAGTAGAACGTTGATACACCAGGAAATAGACAACATATTTATTTCCGCGATTTCCCAATTAAAAGTGTCTATGCGTTGACGCGAATGATTGCACTAAAATTTTGTTTAATAATATCCTGATATTTAAATTTTCTGTTCATTATCAAAGGAGGTTTTTCTATGGCTGAAAATGTCAAGGAATTAGGCAATGTAGAACAAGAAGAAGCATTTCCTGTTGAAAACTTTCACCACTTGGAATTATATGTAGGAAATGCAAAACAAGCAGCTTATTATTTCTCCAAAGCATTAGGGTTTAAAACAACGAACTATCGCGGTCTGGAAACAGGCTGCCGAGATCGAGTTTCTTATGTTCTAGAGCAGGGAGCGATTCGTTTAGTTGTAACTGGAACACTTACAGAAACAACAGATATCGCTTCGTTTGTGAAGTTACATGGAGAAGGGGTCAAAGACATTGCTTTAAAAGTTTCTGATGTGGAGGAAGCTTATCACGGAGTAGTAGATCGGGGCGGAATTGGAATAAAAGAGCCATGGACCGAGAAAGATGGAAACGGCCTTGTGAAAAAAGCTGTTATTGGTACTTATGGGGATACGATTCATACTTTGATTGAAAACGTAGACTACCAAGGAAGCTTTCTACCAGGTTATGAGCCATACGAAGGTAATGATACTGCTTCTTCCACAGGTATTGTCGGAATCGACCATGTCGTAGGTAATGTGGAAGTTATGGAAAAGTGGACCACGTATTATGAGAAAGTTTTTGGGTTTAATGTTCTGAGACACTTTAATGATAATGACATCTCTACTGAATACTCGGCACTTATGTCTAAAGTAATGACAAATGGTACAGGACGTATTAAGTTTCCCATTAATGAACCAGCAGAAGGGAAAAGAAAATCTCAAATACAAGAGTATCTGGATTTTTATAATGGTCCTGGTGTTCAGCATCTAGCACTTCTTACCAATGACATTATTGATACGGTGAAAGCATTAAAAGCAAATGGTGTGGAATTCCTGAACACACCTGCTGCCTATTATGAGGAGCTAAATCAAAGAGTAGGTAACATTGAAGAAGATATTAAAAAGCTTCAGGAACTCGGGATATTAGTTGACAGGGATGATGAAGGATATTTGCTGCAAATTTTCACGAAACCTCTTGTAGACCGACCAACGTTCTTTATTGAAATTATACAGCGGAAAGGCGCTCGAGGTTTTGGGGAAGGAAACTTTAAAGCATTGTTTCAATCTATTGAACGCGAACAAGAACGTCGAGGAAATATTTAATCATTACTAGAAATGAAGGGAGGAAACCATATGATAGATAGAAACACGTTGGTAGAAATGACAGGTTAAAACGGAGCACCCTCCCCTATTTGTCAAACATAATAGATTATGCTGGACTCTTTCCGCCCATAAACTTACCTCTGGAGCAGGCAGTTCACAATTATGCATCCTAACTTGTAGACGAATACTCCTACAGCAAGGGTGAAGAGCTTTCTTCTTATGTACATTTATTTTCAAAGGATCACCTTTCATTTGTTAGATGCTACAGCAGCGAAAACAAAACTGTACGGTTTGCAAACTTTTTGCGAGTTGACATTTCCTCTTCATGAAAACTGGGAGTAATATGATATGCTTCGAACTATTGATGAAATAGGAATCTATAATAGGAAGAAAAAGCTCAGCTTGGACTAAAGTTACGATTGGGGGGATCACAACTGAAGCCTTTCCGACTCCAAAATAAGTTGCTGCGGTACTCGTTAAAGCTGGAGAATAAGGAGTGCCTTTGAAATTTACCGTAGGACTACATCATCCCATTCGCATATCGGGGAGAAGTCAAAACAAATATGCATGGATTTCTTAATATATTCACCTCAGGAATGTTAGCTCGCAGTCATAAAATTTGGATGTTCCCGCTATCACTCCTATTCGCTCTGATGAGGATTCTTCTCATTTCTCCTTCACGGAAGAAGGACTGAAATGGAAAGAACATGAGCTTTTTATAGATGACATTACATTACTTCGTAAAACGTCCCTGCTTTCTTTTGGCAGTTTTGATGAGCTTCGCGATGACCTAAGAACGTTAGAAAAGATTTGATTTGAGAGGAGCTCCAGAAAAGATGAAATCATTTATACATGTAGAGCCTGAATCTCATTTTCCTATACAGAACCTGCCATACGGGGTGTTTCGTCCCCTCGGTGATAATAGAGCACGTGTTGGAGCGGCGATTGGAGAATTTGTACTAGATTTATCTGTAATCGATAAAGCGGGATACTTTAAAGGAACAGCCGTGGAAGGTAGAGAGGTTATTAATCAAGAATCACTTAACGCCTTCATGGGACTTGGAAAAAAAGCATGGCAAGAGGTAAGAGCAATTATCCAGGGATTACTCAGAGAAGATACAGCGGATTTACGAGATAATGCATCATTACGCAAGGAAGCCTTGCTTCCCCAAAAAAACGTAGAGTTACTGTTACCTGTAGAAATCGGGGATTATACTGATTTTTATGCTTCAAAAGAACATGCCACGAATGTAGGAACGATGTTTAGAGGAAAAGAAAATGCTCTTATGCCAAATTGGACACATTTACCTGTTGGGTACCATGGCCGCTGTAGCTCCGTAGTACTTAGCGGTACCGACATTTGTCGCCCTAATGGACAAAAAAAGCCAAAAAATGATGCCTCTCCTGTTTTTGGGCCCAGCGAACAACTGGATATTGAACTAGAGATGGGATGGTTTATTGGGCCTGGCAATGAACTAGGACAGCCGATTTCCATTGATAAAGCAGAGGAGCATATATTTGGTCTTGTGTTAGTCAATGACTGGAGTGCTCGAGACATACAAACCTGGGAGTATCAGCCGTTAGGGCCGTTTTTGTCTAAAAGCTTTGCTACATCCATCTCTCCCTGGGTCATCCCGCTGGAGGCGCTTGAACCCTTTCGTGTCAGCGGTCCAAACCAAAATCCAGAACCATTACCTTACCTTAAAAAAGAGGGAGAGAACTCGTTTGATATAAATCTTGAAGTGTCTCTTAAAACAAAAAATGAAAAAAGCCCGCAAAAGATTATTTCTACAAATTTTAAGTTTCTCTACTGGAGTATGGCCCAGCAGATTAGCCATCATACTATTGCCGGCTGTAACCTGCGTCCTGGAGATTTACACGCATCAGGCACGATCAGCGGACCGGAAAAGGAACAAAGAGGCAGTTTACTGGAATTAACCTGGCGTGGTACAGATCCTATTGTTTTAGAAAATGGTGAAACCAGAGAATGGTTAGAGGATGAAGATCAAGTAATGATTACAGGCTGGTGTCAGGGAGATGGATTCCGTGTAGGCTTTGGAGAGGTTAAGGGGTGTATACTGCCGGCAAAAGAGCAACCTCAGCAAAACAAGTCATCTGACAATAAGATTTTAAGAACAAACATTTAAACAACTCATCATCATCTAAGGAGGTCTTAAGCATGCCGTTTTATCAAAAAATGGGAAAAATACCACGGAAACGACATACGGTTTTTCGAAAAGAGGATGGTTCTCTTTATCGTGAACAAGTAATGGGAACAAAAGGTTTTTCGGGTATTCAATCGATTTTATACCACCATAACCCCCCAACAAGAATCGAAAAATCAAAGTTATTAGAAGATGTCAAAGTAACATATGAGGAGCAAATGGATCTTAGTCACCGTCATTTTTATTCTAACAAATACACCGAAGAAAGTGACGCTGTGACCGGAAGACAGTATATCCTTGGAAATGAAGACGTTTTGATAGGAGTGGTAAACCCAACCAAAGCAATGGATTTTTTCTATCGCAATGGGGATGGCGATGAAGTTGTATTTGTTCACTACGGTTCTGGTAAGGTGGAATCCACATTTGGAACACTGACCTATAATCCAGGTGATTATATTGTTATCCCAATAGGAACAATTTATCGCGTCGTACCTGATCAGGGAACTTCTAAATTGTTAGTTGTGGAAACAAATAGCTGGGTTACGACACCAAAACGTTATCGAAACACCCATGGTCAGTTACTTGAACACAGCCCATTTTGCGAACGAGATTTTTTCGGCCCTGAAAAACTAGAAACCCATGTTGAAAGCAGCGAATATGAGGTAAGAACAAAATCAAGAGGATATATGCACTCTCATACGTTTAAACACCATCCACTGGATGTTGTGGGCTGGGACGGATACCTGTTTCCTTATATTTTTAATATTTCTGACTTTGAACCAATCACAGGACGGATTCATATGCCGCCTCCTATTCATCAGACATTTGAAGCAAACAATTTTGTCATATGTTCTTTTGTTCCGCGTTTATATGATTATCATCCGGATGCTATTCCGACTCCTTATTATCACAGCAATGTAGACAGTGATGAAGTCCTTTATTATGTGAAAGGCAATTTCATGAGCAGAAAAGGAATAGGGGAAGGTTCATTAACCCTTCACCCGTCCGGGATTCCTCATGGTCCTCATCCGGGGAAAATTGAAGCAAGCATTGGCAAAAAAGAAACGGCTGAGTTAGCGGTGATGATTGACACATTCCGGCCGCTGCGTGTCGTCAAAAGCGCTAGAACAATGGAAGATGAAGAGTACAAATATAGTTGGAAAGAAAGGTAAAGAGGTATCTGCAGCGAAGGTAATTAATACGTGTTAAGCTAATGATTTTAAAAATTTTTCGTAAAAAATCCCCTATTATGCTCTATAAAGAAAAGTGACAGATCGTTTCATTCCGTATACATTATCATATAATTATAAAATATAAAATTGTCAGTGGGGAACTTTCTCCCGGAACAAGATTAATTGAGGAGAAGAACGCAAAAGAAACGGGGATTAGCCGAAGCCCAATCCCAATCCGTAAAGCAACAAGAAGGTTAACCAGTGAAGGGTTGGTGGTTGTTAATCCTGAGGTCACCTCATTTGTTCATCCAAAGTGGGTGAAAGCGCTAAGTGATGCAGTAGTTTTAGCTCAAAGCTAACACAAAAAAATGGTGCGGATGATAACATTTTTGCATCAGTCCACCCGTCCTTCCGTTGAAGTAAAAGCAGGTTCTGTATTCCTGTACACAAATTAATGAAAATTTTTCAATAATACCTCCACTTTTTCGTTAGCTTCGCAAGAAGTAAGGAAATAGTGGAGGCAACCAAGCGAAGTGCGGTAGCCGGTTATAGGTATACAAAAATAGAGTACTGAAAATGTTGGCGTTTTAACCATGTTAAAGATTTAGAGTGTCTGCAATTCTCGTGTCTTATAAATAGGAGCTGACATAGTTTCATCTGTGGTTGTACGATTTCCAGACCCTTAAGCCATTCACCCAACTTTTCATATTATGGTTTAAGTACAACCTTGATACAATTATCCATTTTTGTATCAAAAATCTCATAACCGTGTTTCGCTTCATTTAATGGCAATGTATGTGTAACAACATCACCTGGATCGACTTTTCCTTTTGCAATTAAATCATGCAAAAATGGCATGTAGTGAATAATTGGTGCTTGACCAGTTCTTATATTGACATTTCGTTGAAAAATATCACCTAAGGGAAAACCGTTATATCTTGAAGCATATACACCTGTAATCTGAATGTTTCCGCCTTTTCGAACGGCTTGGCTTGCCATAACTAGTCCGCTCATAGCACCGCCATGCAGCTTCAAACCAGAGGCAAGAAACTCAATATCTGTCATCTTGCCGCTCATTCCTACACAGTCGATAACAACATCAGCGCCGCCATTTGTAAGGTCATGTAAATAGGAACCAACATTTTCATAATCTTCAAAATTAACTGTCTCCACATTATTGGTTCGCTTAGCATGTTCTAAACGGTATCCAACATAATCTACGGCTATTACTCGCTCTGCCCCTTTTAACCAGGCAAACTTTTGTGCTAAGAGTCCCACAGGACCACATCCTAGAATGATTACGGTGTCGCCCTGTTTCATACCAGAATTGTCCACACTCCAGTAAGCGGTTGAGCCTGCATCAGATAGTAAAACTAACTTTTCATCTTCTACTTCACTATCTTCAGGAATCTTAAAAGGGGTAAAGTTCCCGTAAGGTACACGCATATATTCTGCTTGCCCACCAGGGTAACCGCCTACTGTACCAGAATAACCAAAGTAGGCTCCCATTTCCCCATTATCATTTGCATTATCGCATTGACTTTCTAACTCATGCTCACAGAACCAGCATTTCCCACAACTAACGTTAAAAGGAACAATTACGCGGTCGCCTTTCTTCACTTTTGTAACCTCTGGACCAACTTCTTCCACAATTCCCATTGGTTCATGACCAATAATATAATCCTGTTGTAAATTTGGAATCATACCATGTATTAAGTGTAGATCTGAACCACATATGGCTGTGTTAGTTAACTTGACGATAATATCATCAGGTTTTTGAATACTTGGGGCCTGTACGTCTTTAACTATTACATTTTTAACACCTTGAAAGGTAACTGCTTTCATGATTGTATCTCTCCTCTATTATCGTCATCATTAATTTGGTGGCGTTGGAAATAATCCTTTTCTGTTTGTGTTACCAGGGAAGAGGTTTAGCCCGGCAATATCAATGGCATTTTGGGCTGCTGTAATATCCAAAAGCTGTTGTTGATTTACATTGTACGGATGGAACCATTTTTTCTTCATCATTAACTCCGAAACTTCGCCGTGGTAATTAATTGCTGTTTGCAATTGGTTTCGAAGCACATTTCTAACCTCTGGACTAGCAGCTTCTGTTAAAGCAATAGCATAATTTCGCACTGCTGCCTTTGCCGATAGCAGTAAATCAAGAGCCAAAGCTGAATCTGTCTGTTCCGGCATACCTACCGAGTTAATTGGATCCAGATAATCATTCATTTTAACACCTCACTTATTGAGTATTCGCATTGTTATATAAACCTTGCAATTCATTGAGATCTTTAATGGAAAGTTGTACATTTTTTTCCATCATTGCTTTTAGATCCTGGTCAAATACAATCCCTTGCAGCATTTTTGATTTTAATAAACTAACTGTTTTAAAATTAATGAGTTCATGAGTTTCCATGGTCTCATGAAATGCTAATTTTTCTTGTTCCATTCTATCGCCCCCTCTACAAAAAGTATTATGTCTTCATTAGTTTGAGCTTATACTCCAAATGTTATAATTCTTGAAAAATTCATTTTGTAGAATAATAAAAATACCAATTACGTAACATAATCAATATTGAATATCTATTTCTTTTTAAATTCAGGAGGATGAAAATGCAGAATAATTTAGCTTTACACGAAAAACTTGAACTGCATGAATTATTAACTTTCAAAAATACTTGTGTAACGAAATCATCCACAATGAAAAATTTAGTTGGGTGTGAAGAATTGAAAGGAATCCTTTCATCCGATGTCATGACTGGAAAGCAGCATATTCAACAAATTCAAGGATTTTTAGGAACGGGGGATTCTTAATGACAAACTTTGTTCAGAACATAGCTGGAATGAGTGGAATGACAGATCAAGTTATTGCTACAGATTTTTTAATTTCTGCTAAATCAGGAGTCCGAAATACAGCTTTTGCTTTAACGGAGGCAGCTACACCGGAAATAAGAAATGCCCTAATTCTCCAATTAAATGATGCGATCGACACTCATGAAAAAATAAGCCAATATATGATAAATAAGGGGTATTACCATCCAAACAATTTAACGGAACAAGTGAACGTTGATCTAAATGCTTCACAGACAGCAATTCAATTAAATAATTAATTTTTAAAGGAGAATTACATCGGATCTCCTTTCTCCTTCTTATATAACCAATTCTAAGGTTAAAAATTATATTAGAAAATCAATTATTAACCAACGGGTTTACTTCACCTTCATTTGGGCTGCCCCTGTAAAGTATTAGAAAGTGCGGTAAGATAACGCTAAAGAAAAAAGGAGCTTAGGTATTTCCCAAGCTCCATTTTTCTTAACTGTTCTTTTTACGCTTTCACTAATGCTTCCTGTCCATAGAAAGAGGCTTTATAAAGGTCTTTCATTTGCTCTACAGACGTTTCGCGCGGGTTGGTACTGGTGCATGGATCTTCCATTGCATTTTTCGCCATGGTGTCGAGATGCTCGTTGAATTCTTCTTCTGATACGCCAAAGTCCTGAAGGGTGGTTGCGAGGCCGAGGTCTTTGTTTAATTGGAAGATATACTCCACCAGTGCATCCGTTAATTCAGCATCTGTTTCCCCTTTAAGTTTGAGACGACGGGCGATTTCAGCAAAGCGATCTTCAACTACGGCGCGGTTGAATTGAATCACATACGGCAAGTAAATCGCATTGGCATACCCGTGCGGAATGTCGAAGGTCGGGCCGCTTTTATGGGCCAGACTGTGGACGTTTCCGAGGACTGCGTTCGCAAATGCCATTCCAGCCATCGCTTGGATGCTGTGCATCTGCTTGGCTGCTTCTTGGTCCCCTTGGTAAGAAGCAACCAAGTTATCCTTAATCACTTCTGCACTGCCAAGAGAAAGGATATCTGTATATAAGGTTCGCGGCTTGGCGACATAAGCCTCGATTGAGTGTGTAAAAGCGTCCATGCCAGTGTATGCTGCGATGTGTTTTGGCAGGTTTTCGATCATGACAGGATCGATAATTGCAATATCTGGCGTTAATTCAAAGTCAGCCAATGGGTATTTGATGTTCGTCTTTTCATCGGTTACCACTGAAAGATTGGAAACTTCAGAACCGCTTCCGCTTGTAGTAGGAATACCGGCAAATTTCGCTTTCGTGCGAAGACGCGGAAGTTCAAATGGCTTGGTGGCATCCTCAAAAGAAAGATCCGGATACTCGTAAAAGAGCCAGATGGCTTTAGCAGCGTCCATGGCGGAGCCGCCTCCGATGCCAATAATCCAATCAGGCTGGAACGATTCCAATTCCTTTGCCCCTTGTTTTACCATTTCAGCGGTGGGCTCCGTATTGTATCCTTCCAACACTTCTGTTTCTATATTGGCAGCAGCCAAATGTTCCTGAATTCGTGTAAGGTTTCCGTTTCTCTTAACAGAACCTCCCCCAATAACAAGTGCGGCCTTTTTTCCTTCAAATGACCGTAACACTTCAAGGGCGTTATCTTCGAAATAAATATCACGTGGGATCGTAAAACGACTCATAGTATTAAAAGCCTCCTTGAAATATGGTAATTTGTTTCGGTTTCAATTGTATAGCTTTTAGTAGTATGATGATAGTACGCACTTTTAATGCACGTAGTATCCATAAAGATACTATATGAGCGATTTACTATTGGAGGGGATCCGAAATGGTTAGAGCAGCAGAGCAGGAATTCAACTGCGAAAAGGAACTAACATTGTCTTTAATCGGAGGCAAATGGAAAATGATAATCCTTTGGCATTTAGGACAAGAAGGGACCAAACGGTTTGGTGAATTAAAACGGATGTTGCCTAACATTACGCAAAAAATGCTCACCAAACAGCTTCGGGAATTGGAAGAGGACCAACTCATTCACCGGGAAGTCTACCCAGTCGTACCACCGAAAGTTGAATACTCTCTCACCGAACACGGTGAAACATTAATCCCGATTCTAGAGGCTATGTACCAGTGGGGCCGCACATACATGGACACAGTCGTGAAAGAGAAAGACGATGTCCATTATTCGATTTTGTAGAACCCGCGTTCCTGTGACCACTCGAATGTGCAAAAGGATAAACTTTTTTATAAATGTAGAGAAAACACTGGAAAACTTGAAATTTTTTGTGTGTCCGGGTATGGCTAACAGCTAGGCGATGCAATTCCACTACAGGCTTTGTATTGGGAGTTAGCGAATAACAAGGGTGTACTTCATGAGATGGAATGGGAAGGAAGCCGGACGCAATATCACGGGATAAAGTGCATCTCGTATAACGGGAGACAAGCCATACGATCTAAGTATTGAGAAATAAAATCGAAATTTTAAATGTTAATATCACTTGATATTTTGTTTGCCTAAATGACTCCTAATGAGCATAGGATACAGAAGGGAAAAAAATAAAATACACCCAAATGAAGTGTGTTTCTAAGAGGTGAGAAAAGATGGTTTCCCAAGGAAAGTTCAAAACTGCTGATTATTTTAGTGCCAGAGAGCTAAGAAAAGCCGATTATCTTCATAATAAAATGGTTCGCTCTTCTTCACCTAGAGCAGCAGCAATTTTTGAAAGGCAGTTAAAACAACTATTTCAGCTAGCACACAACCGAAAAAAACAGGGGAAAGATCGAGTAAACAGGAAAGTTCAAGTGGAAACTCCTAAAGGCACGGCTGAATTTAGTAATAAAAACGTCGAAGACTTTGTCATAGATATTTCAGAGAATTTTTCAAGACCTTACAAGTAGGTCTTTTTATTTAATAATTTCTATGCAGAAATAATTAAAATCACATGCCCGAACAGTATCACAGGATGTGATGATGCCGCTGCTGCCAAAACCTTTAAAAAAGGTGAACATAAACAGCCCGGTCGGCTGTGATGTACGCTAGACGACGTCTTTTGCGATTTCGACTTTTTTTAAATCCTTATTAATATGTACTTTCCTTCTCAGGTTATAAGTTTCAAAGTAACCAATGCTGGATAAATAAATAGTGATTGCCATATATCATTCTCAAATTAAATCCTGGAGGGTTTATCCATATGAATCGTATGTTACAGGGAAAAATCGGATTTGGTACGGCTCCTTTGGGCAATATGTTCCGTAATATTCCGGAAGAAGAGGCAATGGCCACGGTGGATGCTGCCTGGGAGCATGGAATCCGCTGCTTTGACACGGCCCCATTTTACGGCGCCGGCCTTGCCGAAATCCGCCTAGGGGAAGCACTGTCGAAACGCCGGCGTGACGACTATGTGTTAAGTTCAAAAGTGGGACGCTTTATTTTAGACGAAAAGGAAGAGCCGTCAAAGGGTGAGCTATTCGAGCACGGGCGCCATAATAAATTGGTCATTGACTACAGTGGAGACGCAACCTTGCGCTCGATCGAACAGAGCCTCGAACGTTTGAAAACCGACCGCCTGGACTTCGTGTACGTGCATGATTTAGCGCAGGACTTTCATGGCGATGAGTGGCTGTCACAATTTGAAACGGCCCGAACGGGGGCATTTCGAGAGCTGACACGTTTGCGTGAAGAAGGAGTCATTAAGTCTTGGGGACTCGGGGTCAACCACGTAGAACCAATTGAGCTCACGCTGGACCTGGAAGAAGCGAAACCGGATCTATGCCTGCTGGCCGGCCGTTACACCCTTTTGGATCACGAACGTGCCCTGCAGCGATTAATGCCGGCAGCCATTAAGCAAAATGTCGGCATTGTTGCTGGTGGTCCGTACAATTCAGGCGTTTTGGCTGGAGGCAGCCATTTTGAGTATGAGAAAGCACCGCAGGAAATCGTGGAAAAAGTCGAGAAAATCAAAAGCATAGCAGAGCGCTACCAGATTAGTGTGAAAGCTGCCGCTCTGCAATTTACACTGGCTCATCCCGCCGTTGCTTCCACTATCCCTGGAGGCAGCCGTCCTGAGCGGATTGAAGAGGACCAGAATGCGTTAAATACTGAGATTCCAGCTGCCTTTTGGCTGGAATTACGAGAACAAAAAATAATAGCGCCTGAAGCACCGCTGCCGTTCCACAAGTAATCGACTGACTTGAATGTTTAAGGCGCCGTTCCTAATGAAGGAATGGCGCCTTTATGATAAAAGCAAAAATGAAGCGGCAAAATACTCCCTCCTTTCAACCGGGACAGCCGGCAAAGGGAAGCCGCTTTTATACCCTAAACAGGTGCTTCCAACTGGTCATCGTCCAGCTTTTTCTCAAGGTAGTCGATGTCTTTTCTGGCATGAAACCGTTCTGCTTTCTCTATTTTAACAGCAACACTGTATTGAGGAATGCCGGAAGGGCCGTCATAAACGCCTTTTGGAATTAAGAAGTTGCCTTCAGGGAAATGAAGACCAACGTTACCTCGTGCGATATCGGAAAACAGAGCTTTCCCCTGAAACACACCATGCTGGTTGTATACCACGATGCCTTCTCCCTCGACAATGTTTAAAGTGTTTGCATCTTCGGCATTCATTAGTACATCATAACGACCGGCTTGGTTGAACGGATCTGTTTCTTTAAATACCATTGAGTTAAATTGTTTGCCCCGTCTGGTTGTTACATAAAAGGTACCTTCTGGCTTTTCAAGGCTTGGTATATTAATAGGAATAAGGTTCCCACGGCCGTCGGGTGTAGGACACACCCCGCCTTCACATAACCAGGCGCCGCCCCATTGGAAAACATCTCCCTGTTTTTTCAAATGCTGTATGCCATCATAGTCAGGGTTTGCTTTGGCGATTTCGTCTCGAATCTCCTGGGCTGTTTCGAAAGAAACCAAGTGTGCCGTTTCCGGCTTTACTCGTTTAGCAAGATCCACGTATATTTTCCATTCAGCCCGGGCTTCTTCAACCGGCCGTTTGTTTCCTTCAATTTCAGGTGAAAAATAAACCATTCTCTCCGTGGATGTTGATGTGCCGCCGCCTTCTTGTTCGAAACGCGTTTTCGCTGGAAGAACAATGACAGCTTCTTTCGCGTCTACCAATGTGGAAGTATTAAATATAATATCCTGATGCACCCGAATATCCACTTCAGAAAGAGCTTTTTCGATAAACTCCGGGTTGGGCATTGTTTCTAGGAAATTACCTCCACTCATATAATAGAGTTTCAGTTTTTTCTCATGATCATCAGGAAGGTCGGCATTTTCTAAGTTCACTCCGACAATATCCCCTTGCCATTTAGGCAGGGTAAAGCCCCATAACTCTTCGATACGTTTTACATTTTCCTTATCCCAGCCGCCTCCAGGCAGAACAAATGGGTCTGCTCCCATTTCACCGGTGCCTTGTACGCTGGAGTGACCGCGAAATGGCATGAGTCCCGCCTTTTCGCGGCCAAGGTATCCTCGTAAAAGGGCAAGATTTGCCACTTGGGAAATATTATCTGTCGCAAAAGAATGCATTGTTAAACCTAATGCCCAGGCAAATACGGCGTTTTTACTGCTGGCAAGCAATACAGCCAGCTCTCGTATTCTTTCCTTTGAGCTGCCCGAAGAAGAGATGATTTCCTCCCAGGAAATGCTCTCGACTTTTTCTTTTAATTTTTCATAGCCGTTAACATGCTGCTCGACAAATTCGTGATTAATCGCGGAACCGTACTGTTCTGCTTCCATTTCAAACCAATGTTTCATAATGCCGTGCATAAAAGCAATATCCCCGCCAATATTAACCTGGTAGAAGTCATCAGCAATCTGTGTTCCAAACAAAGCTGATTCTGCATTGGATGGTACCCAATATTTATCCATTGCCGGCTCTTTGTACGGATTGATCACAATAATCTTCGTGCCTTTTTTCTTTGCTGCCAGCATATACTTCGTGGACACCGGTGAAGCGTTGGATGCAACGCTTCCCCAAAAGACAAGGACATCCGTTCCAATCCAGTCTTTATACGTGCAGCTGGAAGCTCCGATTCCAACGGAGCGTTTCAATGCTGTTTTGGATGGGGAGTGGCAGATGCGTGAAGCATTGTCAATATGGTTGGTCCCTAAAAAACGTGCCACTTTGCCTGCTGTATAGTAGGATTCATTGGTTATCCCTCTGGAGGTCAGGTAGAACGCATATTGTTTTGGGTCTAATGTTTTCATTTTTTCGGCGATGATGTCCATCGCATCATCCCAGCTGATACGGGAGAATTTATTTTCTCCTTTCCGCCGGATTAAAGGATAGGGGATACGTCCCATTTTTCGCAGTTCTGCACTCGAATATTGGCGCAGCTCCTCCACATCGGCATGAACAACCTCTTCTTTCAACGGAGGCATCGTGCTTAAACGCAGAACGTTTAATCGAGTCGTACAGATGTGTGGTCCCTTTAAGGTTTGGTCGTATAAACCGGAAACCCCTAGTGCACACCCATCACAAACCCCTTTCGTTAAAATGTTGGCAGCGTATTTCAAATTATCTTTGTTTTCCCAGGCTACTTTCATCGTGTCACGAATATGTTTTGGCTTAATTTTTCCTAATCCAAACGGAACAGGGCTGACCCAATGCTCGGGAGAAGGGATTTTAGAAATACTTGTTGGTCCGCTATGTAGAGTGCCTTTTTTAGGATCTTTTTTCTTTTCCTCACTCATTTAAAACAGCTCCTTTTTCTAATAGACTATTATTTAAGGACAGGGAAGTAGAAGCAAAAAAACCACCGCCATTTTTCTTTGATGAAAAATAAAACGGTGGCTGAGTCTTTAACAGGTCCGCTGCCAAGTACCAAACCTCTATGGGAAATGTTATAAGCTCGAACGCTGTTTTGATCAGCGTTCGAGCTTGATCGATTTAAAAATCATGACCGAAAACAGGGGCGCTGCATTCGTATCATCATTCATTTTGTTACTAAAATTTTACCTCGTTTTTGGATAAAAATCAATATGCATGCTTTTAGGAAAGGGCTAATATTTTTTTATTGTACTTAAACCATAGGGAGAAAATTTTATTTTTATAGATATGAATACGGGGGCTCCGTGATGCTTTTCTTAAAAAGCTGAACGGTATACTGATAGTTATTGGTTTCTAGTAAGGTTTCAAATCAACGTAACCTTTTTCTATTTGGATCTTATTTGTTTAGCGTTTGGTATCTTGTTGGGAATCATTATTTCTGTCAAAAAGAATAAGGAAGAAAGCATTCGATGCCGGATAGGTTGGCATACATTCAATCTTAACGCACGGGATAATGAAATAAAATCAAGGGCTGTATATACGTGTCAACGGTGCGGAAAACAAAAGAAAGTAATAAGAGGTATTTAACGGAACTGATGCATAGAGGTAAAAAATTAAACCAGAAGGTAGAATATTATTAAGACTCACTGAATGCCTCAACCCAGTTCGGACCATTCAAAGTCAAATGTTAGAAACAATCAAACAAAAACGAAAATGGAACAGAAGCAATACTAAACCTATGCTCAATAATCTACTACATGAAGTAGGGTTTAATAACCCAGCTAAAATATTAAGTGCATATCCGTTTGAATTAAGCGGGGGGATGAGGCAGCGGGTACTTCTGGCAATGATACTGAGTCTTGAGCCGGAACTTCTCATCTGAACCAACCACAGCTCTTGATGCCATTAACCAAGAAAGAGTTTTGTCATTAATGAAAAGACTTCAACACGACTTTTCACTAACTATTCTGTTTATTTCTCATGACAGGAAGAGTGTATTGAAATACGCTGATCGTGTGGTAGAGCTGAATACAAACGGGGTGACTTCATGACACTATTAGAGATCGACGAGGTGACAAAGGAATATCCACTTAGTAAAAAAAGCATTTATTTGGAAAAAGAAATAAACGTTTTCAGGCTGTGAAGCTTCTTTTCAAGTGAACCGAGGAGATTGCATAGGCATTATTGGAGAAAGCGGCAGTGGGAAAAGCACACTGGCTAGAACCGCTTACAAAAGGAGATATTCGGTTAAACGGTAGTTCCATTCGAAACATGAAAGACTTAGAAGTTTTTAAACATATCCAACTTGTCCTGCAGGACTCACACTCGGCACTTCATCCAAAAATGAATATTCGGGACATTATCCAGGAACCCATTCGCAATTTTTACCCTGCTGCAGGAATACAGAGGAAAACTATTTGTGAACAGGTAATGGAATTAGCTGGCATAGAAAAATCACTATGGAACCGCTATCCTTACCAGCTTAGCGGGGGGCAAAAGCAGCGGGTTTGCATTGCACGCGCACTTGCTGTTAAGCCGGATATGATCATTTTCGATGAATCGATTGCCAGTATTGATCAAAAGGATCAACAATTGATTTTGGATAGGTTAAAGCAGCTCCAATCCACAGAAGACATCGCTTATTTGTTTATTACTCACGACATTGAAACGAACAAAGAGTTTTGTCATAAAACAGCAGTAATGTATCAAGGAGAAATAGTAGATTTCTTGGAGGAGTGGAAGGAAAGTGAGTTGACACACCCATACTCACGCTTGTTATTAAACACATTGGAAGAAGATAGAATAGGAGAAACATATTTAATTAGTGAAATATAATATCTTTTAATAATCCATGATTAGTAGAAAAAATAAAGTGTAGTTTAACGAGAAAGGGGTGTCTTTATGTCAAAAAGTATTGCTGTTAACAGATCGAGAACCACACAGACGAGGCTCGTGCTTCTCCCGGATAAAAACCACTTAGATTCTATTTTTGGAGGAAAGGTGCTGGCGTATATTGATGAAATAGAGCTATTGTTGCGATGAAACATGCAAATAGTGTAGTGGTTACTGCATCTATTGATTCTGTTGATTTTTTGTCAGCAGCAAAAGTTGGCGATATATTAGAGCTTGAAGCTTTTGTTACGTCGACGGGAAGAACCTCTATGGAAGTTTATGTAAAAGTACAATCGATAAATTTAAATACGGGAGACTTAACGTTGACAACGAAATCTTTTTTAACTATGGTTTTAGTAGATAAAGAACGGAATCCAAGCCAGATTCCAGCTGTAAAACCTGAGACTGCTGAAGAAATAAGATTATTTGAATCTGCACCAATGCGGAAAGAACATAGAAAACAAAGAGCTGATTTTTACAATGACCATTAAATCATATTCAGTGCTCATCAAGTAGAATGATGAATGAGCACTTTTTTAGATTTTATATACGAAAAATCATTAACGAAGGTTCAATAATGAATGGTATGAAAAATAAATGAATGGGTATATTATTAATTCTTGCGGAATTGCTATTAACCATTACCGCAAGTTATTTCAATGCCAAAGAAATAAATGCATTTATTTCCAGGGATTATGAACACGGTGGAGAAGTTTTGTTAAAAATACATAGAAACTTCACAAATGAATATTCCTTCCAATGTAAGAAGGATCCAAGGAAGGAGTTTCTCCAAAATAGATGGTTTTTTTATGTATCACAGGGGAGCTGAAAAGCTCTCTTTTTTAGTGATATAAAGACTCCGTTAACCCCCCACCTCACTTAAACTTCTATCAAAATCAAGCATACAATATTATCAACAGCTTCAAAAGATTTGAATAATAGGTAGACATGCTATGACACCTCCCCTTCCTCTTTGAAGCTATCAACATAACGTATAATAAGGAAGGAGGTGATCTTCCATGTCCTACTATTACTGTGAATTCTGTAAGAAGCGTAAAAAGAAACCTGCCAACAAGAAGTTTAATAAAAAGAAACCTACCAACAAGAAGTTTAATAAAAAGAAGAGAAACAATAACAACTTTAAGAAAAAGAAGTGCTTTGGTGGAAAGAAAAAGAAGAGAAATAATAGAGTAAATCATTTCACACCAAAGAAGAAGCGTAATAAGAAAAAGAAAATTATTTGTTATATGTAGGTAAGCCTTCTTACTGGGAGTACTCCTCTATTTTATAGGGGAGTATTCCTTTTAATTGGAAAACGGCTGATGGTTAACCTATTTATAATAATTGAATAAGCTCCCACGTCAAAACGGTGGTATCTTTGTAATCATGGTACTGAAGAAAGTGGATTAAATTGTCCTTAAAGTTTTTCGGTACAATAATGACTTCTACATCAGACTCTCTAAAAGGATAATCTCCTACATACCGCCATTCTCTTTCTCCATAAAATGATTCTCCCCGCTCTGCACCAAAGTTGGTATGTTTTATAAAATTGACTAAGTCTCGATTGCCGTTTTTATGAGCAATAGAAGGCATATGTTCAGGATCAATATATAACACCGGATTGAAATTTCCATGGATCGCTTTGTGGTTAAAGCCAATGGCGACTTTTCCGTAATACTCCATATGAAAATCTAAATCTTTTAAAGGAATATCACAAACACAGCAGAATGGCGCTGTTTCTTCAGTGGATGACACTTTCTCTGCAGTAGTTGCTATTAATGTTTTCGAAGAAAGAATCGTTTCTAACGTTTTATAGCTATCTTCGATGGTTTTTGGAGGATAGGATTTTAAATCCTTCGGCCGTTTAATCGTTTTCCAATCTACTCCGTTCGGACTGCCTGTGAAATGCCAATAAATATTGGAATAATAACGCTGCATATTAGATTCATCCTAAACTTTGTGTATTTCCGTACAGTATTACCTTGTTCTTCAGTATTGATAATAATTTCTTCTGTTATTCCTTTGAAAGCTATGAAAGGTAACTCAATATTTATTTTTAGGCCTATAAAACCAGACAAATTTTTGTCGTTTCCCATGTGACGGCGAAATTATTACGTTTATCATGTTAGGAACTGATTTTGTTAAGCCTGAACAATATTAATTCCACTCTGAAAAAATTACATAAAGTGGCTGATCTTATTTTCTGCTCCATTCCCACACTTTATCTGTCACTTCTTTATCGTTTGCGTAAGAGGGGTAAACCTCGGTGCCGGTAATTTGTTTTATATTTTCGATGAAGCCAGGGTTTTTTGGCGCTGGTTTCATGATTTCTAATTTATGATTAAAAAGCTTGCCTGTCGTGTGCTTGAATTGATCAGAGGTGCATATCTCAAAATAGTTATCCGCCATGTACGCAGTTGGAGGGAAAAATAGGTTCTGCACCCATGCAATAGGCGGTAGCGGGGCTTTACCTTTTTAATTGTTTGCTTTGACATTTTTGCTTCATTAATCTGCAGGGCATTTACCTTTATCCCGAATTCTTCCAGTTCATCTGCGAAAGTAAAGGTGAGCATTAACAGTGCCATTTTAGATTGGCAGTACATCTTATACACACTAAATTTGGCACTACGTTTGTAAGCCCCCTCCAAATGGTCCAGCTCTACTTTTCGTTTAGGGTCAAATTGCTGCCGGCATGAAGAATTCTAGCGTCTTAAGAATGTTTTAAAGCATCGACTAATAAGGATGTCATTAAAAAAGGGCCGGCCACATTCGTAGCAAACGTCAACTCGATATTATCCTTGTTGTCCAAGATCTCTAAGGGGCTTTAGAGATTCTTTCCTATAAATTTTACACAAAATCCTTCATTTCATGACCGAAAAGAGGTAATAAACGTAAAATAAATGAGGGGAGAAATGGGGGAAAAATAAAAGTAGACTCTATTTCTATTATTCTACCTGCTATCATATAATAAAAGCTGGGAACAAACTCATAAAAACATTAAAAAAGGAGGAAAGGATCATGGGCTTTTTCAGTAAAGGAGATAATAGAAAAAAGCACACAGAGGAAGCGCAGCAGTTTTTGTTTGAGGGAGAGGAGCTTGAAGGCACGTACGGACTAATGGTGGATTTTGTTGCTTTCACCTCCCATCGTCTGCTGTTTGTTGATCGTTCTGTACTGTCTAAGTCGAAATCGGTAGTTGTTAGTATTCCTTATAACAAAATAGAAGAAATTGCGATTGAAAAAACAGGGTTACTGTCCTTTTCTAACAATATCGAAATTACGATTAAGAAAGAAACACATTCATTAAACTTCTTAAAAGACACAGACGTGATGGGAATTTACCGCGATCTATCAAAAAGAATTTGTCAATAGAGTAATCTATCTGGGGGTCTGTTTTATGAAACATTTAAAATCAACTTTTTTCTTATTGATCGGTTTAAAGTTGTATTAGCAGCATGCGGAGGTCAGGAAGAACCAACAGAGTCAGAAGAAGATACAGCTGCAGCAGAAGCAGACGAGGAGGAAACGGAAGAGACAACATCTGAAGCAGAAGTCGACGAAGAAGAGTCCGTTGAAGTGGATAAAGGCCTTATAAACGTAGAGGTTACGTTGCCAGCTTCCTTTTTAGAAGAACAGGATGTCGACCAGGTTACAGAGGACGCGAAAGAAGCCGGCGTAAGTGAAGTGACAGAAAATGAAGATGGTTCAATTACTTATAAAATGTCCAAATCCACACATAAAGAAATGATGGATGAAATGGAAGAGGAGTTGAATGATACGATTGAAGAAGTGAAAAACAGCGACGATTATGTCTCTATTGAAGATGTAACCACAGATCAATCGTTCTCTGAATTTACTTTAATCGTCGATCGAGAAGCATATGAGAACAGCTTTGATGGCTTTGCCGCATTGGGGCTTGGGATATCGGGAATGTATTATCAGTTGTTTGATGGAGCCAGCCCCGCGGACTATGAAGTAAGCATACATGTAGAAGATGCCGAGACAGAAGAAGTTTTCGATACGATCGTTTACCCTGATGCATTTGAAGAAGAGTAATAATGAGCCGTGTCGGACTAAACGGGACTGCTTCAATAGATAAGCAGTCCTTGTTGTTTTTCTATTAATAATTTAAGTTCCAGTCCTCTTGTTTAAGCTTTTTACGATAGACGAAAGCCGATATGGTAATGCTGATTTCAAATAAAACGATTAAACAAGCGAGAACTAATATATCAGATAAGAAATCTGGCGGTGTCAGTACAACCGACATAATCGTAATAATAAAATAACAGATTTTCCTTGATTTTTTCAGCCGTGCCGGATTCAATATTCCAAGTGCGGTAAGAAATAAGACGACAATAGGCATTTCAAATAAAAATCCGAAAGGGAGCGTCATTTGAAAAAGAAAATTGAAATATTTTTCTGTCGTGTAAAATGTTTGGAAAGCTTCATTAGATATTTCCTGTAAAAAACTTAGGACAGTTGGAAAAACAATCGTATAACCAAAGCTGATCCCGATGATGAATAATAAAAACAATGGAGGAATTAACATGAGCGTTGCTTTTTGCTGTTTTGGTTCTAAAGCTGGAAGGACAAACCGCCATGTATGATAAGCAGCTACAGGAATGGTTAAGCCAATAGCAGCAATACCAGCAATTTTAAAGTAAACCCATAGTATATCAGCCGGACCTAATAACGCCAGTTCGGTGTTCAAATCTTTTACAAGCCACTGATAAATATGGTCCACAAATATAAATCCCAGCGCGAAAAATGCTAAAAAACTCACACCTACGATCAGGATCCGCTTTCTTAATTCATCCAGGTGTTCTACTACTTCTACTTCTTGTGCCATATTTCTCTACTCCTTTCTATTTTGAAAGTGAGAGGGATGAATATCGTTCAACGGGTTAATCACGAAATTGTTATTGGAAAAACTCGGCTTGCCGCCGAGTCCTTATGGCGGAAGTCGTAGTTTTACTTATACTTTTATCCTTTAACAAAGTTAAACTTTCCTAAAGTTAAAAAGAAGAAAAGAGGGTGTCCTCTTTTCTCCCGATTTTGGTTACTCTTTCTTATCTTTTGTTTCCGAGTCATCTGAAGAGACGAGATCTTTTGTGGCGGATTTGAATTCTTTCAGTGTGTTTCCAAATGCTCGTCCGATTTCAGGAAGCTTAGATGGACCAAAGATGATTAAAGCAATGATTAATATTAAGATTAAACCTGGAACTCCTATGTTAAATGGCATCATACATTCTCCTTTTGCTTAAAAGCCTGTAATGGCGACCACAGCTGGGCGGGGCATCGAATCTCCATAGCGGTGCGGCCACATACTTGTTGGATTGGAACGATCCTCCGTTTCTTCACCAGGGTGCTGAACCGAAAGAAATAATGTTTTTTCATCTGGGGTAAAAGATGGACCAGTCAATTCCGCTTCGACAGGGGCAGAACCAAATTGGTATGCAACTCCTTCATCCTGTCCCTGAGTTGGAATGACGAAGACCCCGTTATTACCGAATGGTTCCCAAATAGTAGAATTCAGCTTGCTGCTTGAAATATCGGTTACTGTCCAAAGGTTTCCGTCCTCATCAAATGTCAGATTATCCGGTGCGCTGAAACCACTCTGGGTTCCACCTGCAGCAAAAATAGAAAATTGGAATTCAAGCGAGCCGTGGTCATCCTCTTTTTCAAAAAATCTCGTAATGTGTCCATGCATATTTCCATGCGTTTGATTGTTCGTATGAGCGACGAAAATGGTTCCATCAAACGGACTGATTTCTACGTCTTCCGGGCGGTCGGTTGGAGTCCCGCCAACAAGAATAGCTGCGTCATGGCAGTTCACGAGCACGTCCGCCTGGGTTTGGAACTTATCCAGTGCGTCTTTGTCATCTTCTGCTGCTTTTTTGACCTCATCTATGGTGAGAGGTACCCAGGCACCTTCACTGAAATTGGCTACATACAGCGTTCCTTTTTCGAGAAGTTTCGCATTCTTTTTCCCTGCGTTCGGATCATATTTCCCTTCACTGATGAACTTGTATACACACGCATCTTCTTTATCATCCCCCATGTATACAACGATGCGGTTATCTTTAGCAAGGCCCATACAGGCATTTTCATGATGGAAACGACCTAGAGCGGTATGTTTATGAACTTGAAAGTTTTCATCAAATGGGTCAACTTCCACGACCCATCCATAATGAGTTTCATCCAGGTCAGCGGCTTCTGAAGTATCCTCGTAGTTTTCTTCACAAGACAGCACCGTGTTCCAAAGTGTTTTTCCGCCAGAACAATTTGCGAAGGTTCCTTGAACTTTCGAAGCACCCCCGACAGCTTTTGAACCTTTCGCAGGACCGGTAAGAGAAATAGAAGTTAAGCCTGTTACGCGGCGCGCATAATTAGAGGACGTATCCATTTCCCATCCGTTCTCACCGTTTACTACTTCAATAATAGAGCCGCCTTGGTTGTAGAGAAGTTTTTCTATTTGTGCTTTTGAGTAATTCTCTTCTATTTTTTTACCAAATACGAACTGATCATCAACATACTCATGGTTGACCCATAATAGTCCGCGTTCTTCTTCACTGTCTTCCATAGGGAAAAATAAAGTGAAATCATTGTTAAATCCAAAAGTATCCCCTTTTGAATTAATTTTGTCTTCATAAGCTGCCACTACCTTGTAGGAATAGCCCTTAGGTAAAATAAGATCATCTTTGTTCGTCGGTTCGATCGGCCTAAACTTCAATGGCCCCATCTTGGGAGCTTTTTTATTCGGTTTGTGGAAAGCGCCTTGTTTGGCATTTACTTTATCTGCGATTCCGTCTAATCCGGTACTGGCAGCCGCTAAAGCTACTGTACCCGTACCCATGTATTGGAGAAATTTTTTTCGGTTCATCTTGGGTGACAACCTTTCCCACTCCCTTGTCCTATGTTTTTATCTTACAATTTCTATCATAAAGTGAGCTTGTTAAGTTAATATTGATTAATTTTAAAATTATATTGGAATAAGATAAGATAGTCCCTTTCTCCTTAGTACAGGGATGAATAGGAGGGAAAATAGTTCTAAAATATATAATAATTGATCAAAATGGATGATCAATTTCAATAAAACTAGACAAAAGTCCCTCTGAGTCATTTTTAAATGTAAATAATTTATAAGTATTCATTAATATATTTACAACCGTATTACATTGTGGGAAGAAGGCTGAGAAGATTGACTATACAAGGCACTTCAACGAACATATAGTATTTATAAGATAATGCCGTTTTGTCATTATTTATTTGGATAATTGAGGTGGTGAAAAGGATGTCACGGTATGGTGAGAGAAAAAGAGGGGGACTCGGGTTTTGTATCTTCCCGGGGTACAAATGGTGCGGTCCGGGCTGCAATGGACCAGGTGTTCCTATTAATGCGGTAGATGCAGCTTGCAGAGCACATGATTTATGCTATCGAAGAACAAGAGATTATTGTGCTTGTGATCAACGATTCATTCGCCGGCTGAAGTTTCTTGAAAACCCTCACACTCAAGAAGGGCGACATGCTAGAATGATTCTTCAATACATGAAAATACAACGTTTTTTTAATTGTTCCTTTTAATTTACTATTATTAACTTTCATTTTTTTGTGAAGGGGGAGGTTCCCCCTTATCAATAAACGTTTAGCGATCTGGATCTTTTGGATGGGTAACAACAGGACGGTGTTTATTTAAAGGAATAGGCGGTCTCATTAATGCATCTCTTAACTCTTCAAACGAAAATGGTATAAACGGCCATAGGTAAGGGATGTTAAATGATTTTAATCGAATAAGGAAAAGAACCCAAAGCAGGCATCCAACCATATATCCAGCAGCGCCAAAAGTAGCTGTAATAAAAAGGAGGACTAGCCTGTATAACCGGTTTGCAAGGCCTAATTCGTAAGTCGGCGTAGAAAACGTACCGATCGCAACGACAGAAAGATACAAGATAACTTCGTTCGAAAGAAGGCCAACCGTGACAGCGATCTCCCCAATTATGACTGCCGCAACCAGACCTAAGGCAGTCCCCATAGAGCTTGGCGTATGAATCGTCGCCATACGAAGCATATCTATGCCAATTTCAATAATAATTAATTGGGCCAATAGCGGTATAGTACCCGGTTCTTTAAGCCCGATAAAGCTTAGTTCATCCGGAAGTAAATGCGAGTTATCAGCGAATAAAAACCAAAGCGGTAATAAAAAAATAGCCAGCATTATGGATAAAAAACGTACATAGCGAAAGTAGGTGCCAACAACCGGTCTTTGTCGGTATTCTTCCATATGCTGTAAATGATGCCAAAATGTGGTCGGTGTAATTAGAACGCTCGGGGAACCATCGATTATCAACATAACGTGTCCTTCATACAAATAAGCAGCCGCAGTATCCGGACGTTCTGTGTAACGGACGGTGGGATATGGGTTCCAGTGGCGTCCGCAAATAAATTCTTCCACTGTTTTTTCCCCCATAGGCAGGCCGTCTGTGTCAATTTCTTTTAACGAGTTTTTTATTTGTTTAATCATTCTCGGGTTAGCAATATCTTTAATGTAAGAAATACAAATATCTGTTTTAGAACGTCTGCCAACCGACATATATTCCATTCGAAGAGAAGGGTCTCGAACTCTGCGCCGGGTTAGCGCGGTGTTGAAAATGATGGTTTCTACAAACCCATCACGCGGTCCCCGGGTTACACGTTCCAAATCTGGTTCTTCTGGAGATCGTGCCGGATACGTTCTGGCATCAATAATAATGATTTTGTCGATACCATCAACGACCAGAGCAGCAGCACCGCTTAATACCCAGAAAACGGCTTTATCTAAATCATCTTCTTTATCTAATTCAATGTAAGGAAGATGGGTTTTCATCAGCTTTGATAACGGATCCGGTTCTAGTTGTTCTGGTTCGAGCCTTGAAAGAAATTTCATCAAGTAATGAAGAATTTCGTCTTTTGCAAAACCGTCAATTAAAAATAATCCTACGTCTCTTCCAGCATAATGTAAATCAAGATGAACAACGTCAAAACTTTCTCCGACGCCCAGTTCTTTTTTCAAATAGTCAATGTTATGTGTAAAGTTTTTAAAAACTGGAGTGGTTCTTTCATTTTCTTCCACCTATGAACACCGTCCTTTGTTCGCTACAGTCTTTTACCTTAGTCCCTACGGTTCAAAAACCACTTTCATTGTGTTTTGCTTTTTCTTATTCGACGCAGCAGCAATCGCTTCCCGGTAACGTTCCAAGGGATAATAATGGGTGATAAGCGGGGCAAGATTAACTTTTTTTTGTTCTATTAAATCTACCGCAATCTGTAACGTTCTTTTGTGATTTCCTTGATACACATCCATACCGTAAGCGAAGCTTCCTTTGATTTCTAGTTCATTCAGCCAGATCATCGTCATATCAAGATTGTCCACAAAGCTTGCTAATCCTAATAGAACAACTTTTCCTCCTTTTTTGGCAAAACGAAGAGCATCATGTAAACTTTTCCTATTACCTACACATTCGTAGACAATATCAGCCCCGCCGTGGACAATAGGCTCACCGAATACAGGGTATAATACATTTGCATGGAAAGATTTAGCCACTTCAGAAATATACTCCTGTTGTCTTGATAAAAAGAAGACTTGATCGGCTCCAAACTCTTTTGCTAATTTTGCTTGAAAAGGATATTTGACTAAAACGACCACTTTGCAAGAAACATCTAATGACCGAATGGCAGCGATAACACAAATGCCAATAACACCGGAACCTATCACAAATACTGTATCTGTGTCTTTTGGAGGATTTTGTAAAACTGTATGTAAAGCACAGCTGAACGGTTCAACAAGAACACCATTTTTATCATCGACATTTTTAGGAAGTTTAATGATTTGACTTTCATGAGCTACAACGGTATTTCCCCAGCTTCCACCAGTGTCTTTGCATGTACCAGTGAGTAATCCAGGAGAAATAGAGCCATTACTCATATTTTGACAAAGGTTAAAGTTACCCTGATTACATTCTCTGCAAAGGGGGGTGATTCCCCTTGCTTTACAAGATAAAATAGGATCAATAACTACTCGCTCCCCTGTGGAAACCTGTTCTACTTTGCTTCCAACTTTAGAGATAGTACCTGCTATTTCATGTCCTATTGTAAACGGAAAGGAAATAAACGGAGAGGTGGCAGGACTGTCTTTTAGAGAAATTAAATTTAAATCACTTCCACAAATACCACCATATTTAACTTTTACCTCAACCCATTCATCAGTAGGAAGCTCTGGTTTTTTTACTTCTCTTAATTGAACACATGTGAAAGGTCCATTAACATAAAGCGATGGATTCATTTTTCCCATCGCTTTACTTACGGCATATTTCGGTAAGTTTAAATCAAATTGTATAGCTTTCATTTATAACTGCTCACTTTCTTGTATTTTTTCTTGTTTATTGTTATTGCATAGGCACTTGCGGTATAATTTTTCCCTCAATTCTCTCAAAAATATCATCCAAATCTCGACCTGTAATGGTAAGACCGTGGTTTTTCAATCCAATAACAGTGCGCGATGGAGTTTCTGATTCACTTACTAATCGAGCCACCGATTCTGCTAATTCTACTGTCCCGCATGGGTAATTAAATTCAGTTGCCTTAATTCCATCCATCCACGCGTGTATATGAACAATAGCTCCTACGTCGGGATGTTCCCGGTAGATCATCCAATGCTCAATAGCGTCAACGGAAGCACGTTTTGGGGTAATACTAGGTGGAATGCTCACTTTCATCGTATTTTTTTGATTGTCATAGCCGGAAATGTAAAGGAAATCTTTTCCTATTTCCTTCATGTTTGACTTATCTATTCCACTAGCACTCATCCAGAAGCTTTTGTTATCTTTGCGGGCACTGAGATTTCCATAACTTAACCCGCCAATTCCATACAGTTTTTTCAAATGTCGTATGTCTTTTTCAGATAATACCTCTTCCAGAGGAAAAGGAGCGGGAAGAAGATTCATATTATCTAATTTCTTACCTGAGACTCTTAATGACTGCGTAAGTTCGTCTCCACTCCATAATGGTTCTGGTAAATCTTCATAAAAATCATTATCAATAACAAGTTGAGAGGAAGCAAGAGGCTCCAACCGTTCAAAAATCTGTTGAAAAACCTGACTGTCTTTTTTATGTGTATCAAACGTTATATTGTAGTTCCCTTGTTCAGGAGTTAAAAAGTAAAGCTGGGTTTCTTTCTCTCCATGAACAATGTACATAAGATGGTTCGCTAGACTTCTTATTAAGTAGGGATAAGCTTCTTTGTGAATGTCTTTGGGCTTAGTATGTGTTTCAACGATGGAAACGACAAATGTTCCTTGGGATTTTCTTCGGTATGGACGAGGAGCATGGTGATCAAGTACATGAAAAACAAGCTTGATATTATCTACTGGAGTTGAATGATAAGTATATCCATGTTTTGAAAATGTGTCGCGCACTCCTTCAAATAGCCATTGTGAACATGAATTGGCAGGTTGTCCTGTAAACGTAAAGGTATTCATATTCCATTCCTCCGTTTCCTAGTTAAAATCAGTTTGAATGATGAAGAAGCATTCCATGTTTAGGAATAATATCATCAAAAAAAGCAAAAGTTATTCACGTATATTTAAGTTAGTAGGAGGAAAGGAATTGTTCTACAAGACACTTAAAATGCTAGCTAAATTCGTTCTCACCATATTATTTAATATAAAAATTACTGGACAAGAAAATGTACTAAACGACGGACCCTTCATTATTTCTTCCAATCACACAAGTAACTATGATCCAATATTGATTAGTTTAATATTTGAAAAAGAAATTCATTTTTTAGCAAAAGCAGAACTCTGCAAGCATAGGTTTACAAACTGTTTTTTCAAAAAGTTACACATTATACCAGTAAATCGTCAAAATGGAATAGTTATCCGGCCCGTAAGAAAAACGTTAAAATTATTAGAAGAAGGAAAAGTGGTAGGCATTTTCCCAGAAGGAACAAGAGTTACGAATGGAAAAAAAGTAGAGCCGAAGCAAGGAGTAGCTTTTTTTGGAATCAAAAGTAAAGCCCCTATTGTACCGATAGCCATTACGATTCATAAGAAAAAATTTTGGTTAAGACACAAAGCTTTCATTAACATAGGCTCTTCGATTGATTTATCATTACGTGAAACGGTTGATTATAAGGAATTGGCTTCTGATATAATGCAGCAATCAAAAAAATTAGCTTTAGAAAATGCGGAGAATGAAATAATTTTAAAAAAGGAACAACGCAGTAAGTTAAATAATATTTTTGAAATAATCCCTTCAATATTAAAAAAATCATGACTACCGCTATGAGAAATGCAGAAAGAAGGAGTATAGAAATGTATGCCTTTATCATCAATAAAATGTCAGGTAATGGGAAGGGACAGCGAGTATGGAAACGTGTAGAAAAAACATTGGACCACCAACAACTTCCATTTGCTGCTCGATTTACGGAAGGTCCTCAACATGCAAGAGAGATAGTTAAAGATCTGGTTAAGGAAAATGTGAAATCAATTATAGTAGTAGGAGGAGACGGCACTATTCATGAGGTTGCAAATGAGCTTGCGTATAAAAATATATCCTTAGGAATTATTCCAGCAGGCTCAGGTAATGATTTCGCTCGCTGTTTAGGGGTTCCAATGAACTATTTAAAAGCATTAGAACGGATCATCGCAAATCAGACGAAACAAGTTGACTTACTTCATCTTGGTCAACGATATTGCCTGACAGTAACAGGAATAGGTTTGGACGGACAGGTAGCTAAAAACGTGAATAACGGAGCATATAAAAAATTTCTGAATCAATTTCGGTTAGGTGGACTGTCTTATGTGATAAGCTTATTGGAAACATTGAGAGATTACAACCCAACGAATGTTCACATTACGATTGATGGAAAAGATATGACATTTTCGAAAGTTTGGCTTGTTGCTGTAGCAAATGCACCAAACTATGGAGGCGGAATCATGATTTGTCCTGATGCTTCTTATGATGATGGTTTCCTAAATCTTTGTATTGTACACGGAATAAAAAAATGGGAATTGTTACGATTGTTTCCGAAAGCCTATAGAGGGAAACATACAACAGAGAAACATGTGACCTTTTTACAGGGAAAGGAAGTTCAGGTCATCTCTGGAACTCCTATCATGGTACATAGTGATGGCGAACAGATGATAGAAAGTCCCATTCATATACGTATAGAAAAAGATGCTCTACGAGTTGTGTAAGAGCATCTTTTTCGTAACTATTTTCCTTTCGTTTTATTCTTCACGTTTTCTTTTATTCCTCTTTCTTCAAAAATATTCTCATATTCGAGAATAAAGAAGGAGTAAAGGAAATCAGTAAGGAATTCATTTATTTTTTCGATATTTTTCTTCAAGCATTGCCCCTCCTCTAAATGATATGAAGATGGTACTTATTATTTAATCAGGTTAAGAATCCAATTTTTAAAATCAACAATACGTAAAGAGTCAGGCATGGATTCTGTACCTGTAACTACCATAGGAATAAGTGAATCATTTTTATGAAAACCTCCATGACTAGCTCCTCCTGGATGAGAAGGTGTCACTTCCCCGCTAAATTCGTAGCCTGGTTTCACGGAGGTCACAACAAAGTCGCCTTGATGAGAATGAAGAGTGCTATGGAGCCGCTTCAAAGCATCTGGGAATTCTCCAAAATAAATGTGGTCTTCTTGTATGCGAAGGTCAAGTATAGAAGGATCACCATCTAATACCCATGTTTGGTTGTATTCATCCTTCATTTCTCCATTTTCTTTAAATTGAAAGCTGCCTTTATTGTTTGCTGAAGTCACATAAATCCAATCATTCATTTTCCAAGCAATAATTTCCAATCGATCATCTTCTTTTAATTTCTCAACGATAGTATTCAATGGAACGTCATTAGTATTTAATGAATAAATCAAACAAGACCTCAAGTTGTTAGCTAAAACGACTTGGTCATCTTTTTGAACGCCTTTTCTAAGTTTGGTTATCTTAAGAGGAAGCAAAAGCTTCCGTACGTCGACAATTGCTTGTCTACGATCTTTGTTAACATGGGACTGACCATTATCTCCTATTAATATCCAAATATGATTTTTTAGTGCCTCTTCCCACGTTGGAAAAGAGTCTAAGATGGTCTGTAAGTTTTGATCCATGTCCTTGATTCCTTTAACATCCATGGGACCGTTTTTATGAACATTTTTATCATGATCCGGGAGATAGACAAGAGAAAAGTCGGGAATTTCATTATTATGAACCAATTGAGTAAATTCTTGTACAGAAAAATTATTATTAAATCCGTATTTATTCCAAAGGCGGCTATATTTTTTCAAAGAACTTAGTTTGGATAATCGTCCGTATACAAACTTTGCAGAAGTAAATGTTTCAATTTGTTTATCTATAGGAACAAAATACCGGATGAAACGAGGAATCTTTAAATAATGAGGAGTCTTGCCTCTATGAACAAGTGGGTTAATAGAAGCTGATTGTTTTCCTTGTTCATGTAATTCTTCATGGATGGTTTTTACCTTTGTATTTAAGTGTTCATTATTTAACCGGTAAAGAGCATCATACATACTTTTAGAGAGACCCAACTTCATCATATCCATAATGTGGGTTCCATAATTAATGATTCTGTTTTCTTCATTGTTATACCATACAAGGGAAGGAACTCCATGCTGATCAGAATAGTGTCCAGTCAATAAAGTACTTTCTACATTTACCGACATGGTGGGAAAAGGTGCTACGACATTGGAAAAATACTTTCCTTGTTCCAAAAAATATGTAAACGCGGGGATTCTTTCTTCCTTTAAAGCACGTTGCAAAGGCTTATCCATTAAGGTGTCAAGCATTATTATAATCACACTTTTTGGTGAAGTTGTTGAAGACACGTAAACCATCCTTTTCAAGTTATTTGAGAAACATCGTTTTATACATTTCATATGACTTAGTATGGAAGAATCGGAAAAGAATATGTAATAAATAAATAAGGGTTGGATATCTGGTAGAAGTGGAAGTAATGAAAACCAAAAAACAGAGAGAAGAAAAAATAAAGTTCTTTCTTCTCCCGCTTTGTTATTAGTAAATAAAAAATTTTTCGTTCATAAACGAGTATTTAGCCATGTCATCACATTTTTCAGGGCTTGATGTCTATGGGGTGCGTGCCATGGTCTATGAAGCCCTTCTGTAAACAAGACATGTTTTTTATCTTCAATGGTAATGGAATTTAAAAAGCGATGGACGGAACCTGGATGAATGATAGGGTCTTGCTGGTCATAAATACACAAAATGGGAAATCGGAATGTTGAAGCATCCGCCAATGCATGCATTCCATTACGAAGTAATTCCGTCAACCAACGCGGCGTATATTCAAAGGTGAAAAAAGGATCCTTTATTAAAGCATTATTCTCTGGAAAATAGGGCTCTAACTGACGAACTTTTCGCAATATCCTGGACCATTTATAAGGTTGGATGGATAAATTCGGTGACATCCAGGAAAGCAAATCCAGCGCTCTTCTACAAAGAAAAGGCATACGAAAACGGATCCCTAACGCAGGTGATGATAAAATAAATCCTTCCGCTTTATGGCGGTATGTTTGTCCATAACGAACCACAACAAGTCCACCAAAACTGTGCCCAAATAAAAATAAGGGGAGGGAATGATATTGTTTATAAAACACTTTGATTAATGTTTCTAGATCATCTAAATAATCTTTAAACGTATTCACATGCCCACGTGGACCTCCCGATTGGCCAAAACCTCGTAAATCAGGGGCAATTAAAGCAATGTGATGATCCATACATTCCTCTCCGATATTGGAATATCGTCCCGAATGCTCACCCGCACCATGAACAAAAATTAAAAGGGCTCGTGGTTTTTGAGGTATCCATCCACGATAAAACAGGTTTATATCTTCAGCTCCTCTAAAATAACCATCAATATATATCTTACACACCTCCCCAAGTCTTTTTATAGACTAACCAGATTTTTTATCTTTACACTTGAATGATTGCTAGTAATTTTTGTACATACACTGTGAGTTATTGGAAAATAATAATCTGTATTCGAAAACAGATTTGGAGTTGGTTTTCATGCGAATAGCGATTGTCACTGAAACATTTTTACCGCAAGTAGACGGTGTTGTTACTCGAGTTACAGCCACTGTTAAATGGCTTAAAGAACAAGGTCATACATTGTTGATTATAGCTCCGGAGGGAGTAAAAGAATTTGAAGGAATTCCGGTCAAAGGTATTCCTGCACGCTCATTTTTTATTTATAAGCACAGAAAGGTAGCAGTGCCTGACCCAAAAGTCGGACAGCTGCTGAACGAATTTCAACCGGACGTCGTCCATGTGGTAAATCCCGCACTTCTTGGGATGGCTGGCATTTTTTACGGCAGAAAATGGCCGCTCGTTGCTTCCTGGCATACAAATATCCCGCAATATGCTGATTATTATAAAGTCCCCTATCTGAAGCCCGTGTTATGGTGGATTTTAAAGATCCTTCATAACAGGGCAGACTTAAACTTATGTACGTCAAACTCCGTTCAGGAAGAATTAACAGAACGAGGTTTTAAAAATGTCCACTTATGGAAACGGGGGGTAGATTTAAACAAATTTGGATTGCAATATCGAGATGACGATGTTCGATATCGTCTATCCGATGGAGAAACAGATAAAACGCTTTTATTATACGTCGGTCGTTTAGCGGCAGAAAAAGAAATTGAAAAAATCCGGGAGGTTCTGGAGGGTTCTAATCATTTTCGGCTGGCTATTGTAGGGGATGGTCCTCACCGAAAAACACTTGAATACTGCTTTCAAGGAACACCAACGGTTTTTACAGGGTTTTTACACGGACAAGAACTGTCAAAGGCTTATGCTTCATCTGATGTTTTTGTTTTTCCTTCAAGAACCGAAACCCTCGGTCTCGTCATATTAGAAGCAATGGCTTCCGGTCTGCCAATTGTTGTTGCCAATTCAGGACCTACTGCAGAACAGGTGTCAGACGGGGAAACCGGGCTGTTGTACGATCCGAAAATAAAAGATGATTTAAAAAATACTGTATTAAAACTTCAGGATGTGACATGGAGACAAAGGATGGGAAATCAAGCAAGGGAAACCTCACGCGCTTTTAGTTGGACTGCTCCAAGCAAACAGCTTTTAAGTTTCTTTAATGATTTAAAAGGTTCTAGCAAAAAAGGTAAGATATTGCTATCTCAAAATTCCATTAGAGAGAGAGAAAGTTAAAAGGAACGAGCAGGGGATTTTACCCTGCTCCTTTTAGAAATAAAATATTAAAATTTGGGCCGTTTCTTTATTGGATCAGACTTAGAATCCATGGTTTAAAATCTATAATACGCTCATATTTTGGATATACCTCTGTTCCTGCCACAATCATAGGTACCAGTGATTCTTGTTTGTGCAAAGAGCCGTGTGCCGCTCCGCCTACATGCAAGGGGGAACCTTTTTCTTTAAACTCATATCCTGGTTTGGCAGTAACCACAAAATAATTTCCTTTGTGTGATGTTAGGCTGCTCGAAAGACGTGCAAGTGCATCTGGATAATCCCCATAATGAATGTTGTTGTTTTTTACTTTGATATCTAGAAGTTTTTCATCTCCCGAAACGGTCCATGTTTGTTCATACTGATCTTGAAAAGGACCACCTTCAGAAAAAGAAAATCTCCCATCCTTTTCTCCTGAGACAACATGATTCAGTCCTTTTTCTTGCCACGCGATAATATCTATTCGTTTGTCCTTTTTTAAACTTGACAGAATGTGATTTTTTTCTGCTCCATTACCGAGACAATAAACAAACACCATTCGTTGATTCACAGCAAGTGCAATTTGATCTTTGTAAGGTACGGGCATATTATCATTCATTACGGCAAAATCTTTCAGGATTTTTCTAAGGTTAATGACATAATGATGCTTATTATTGCCCATGGAAGCATGACCGTTATCAGATAAAACGATCCATGTACACTCCTTAAGGGCTTTCTCCCAACTAGAATATAGATTGAAAAGCTTTTGCAGTTCACGATCAATTTTTTGAATTCCTTTTAAATCCATCGGTCCTTTAAGATGGATGCGTAAATCAAGATCTTGAATGACGCACATGGTAAATGGGGGAAGTTTGTTTCTTTTTATTAGATATTTTAGTTCCTTACAACCTGCCTTATAGTTCCCAGAGAATATTTGGGGTGTCCTGGTAAATGGATTAAACTTTGCAAAAGAACCAAGGGACCATAAAGGTGGAGCCTGGATATCCCATGTACCATTAAATCCAGTCATCAAGCGTAAAATTCTTGGCAGATGAATTTGCTGAATCGTATTTCCCCGATATACAAAGGCATTTATTGAGGCGCTTGGAAGGTTTCTTTCTGCTAATTCTTCATGTATTGTTTTTACTTGTTTACTTAAATGAACGCTGTTTAATTCAAAAAACATATCTTTAACAAATGAGGAGAACCCAGTTTTTATAATTTCTTTCACTCCGGTGCCATAGTTTACCATTCTTTTTTCATCCTCATGGTACCAAATGAGTGCGGGCAGGTGGTGTTTGTCAGCATACTCTCCGGTTAATAAGGTGCTTTCTATTGTAACCGACATGGTCGGAAAGGAACTGACAACATGAGGGAAGTACCTGCCTCTTTCCATTAAATATTGCAGAGCTGGAGCATGTCCCGTTTGAACAGCTTCCTCTAAAGGAGTAGACATTAATGTATCAATGATTAATAAAATAACTGGTTTTGGAGTTGTGCTCATTGTGAACCCCCGTAAGATTAACATTATGTTTAGCATGAATAGAATCGGGGGATTTATGCATCTTACAGAAGGGACAAACTCATATGATAAAAAGAAGGTAAAGCTTCTGCAGTTTAGGTTAGATATTAGAGGTGAAAAATTTTGGAAATAAAGGTCATGACCTATAACATTCATCATGGCAAAGGTATGGATAAACAAATGGACCTTAACAGAATTGCTGAAGTGATCCATAAGAGTGATGTAGACATTGTTGGACTTAACGAAGTGGATAAACATTTTTCAAAACGAAGCCATTATCAAGATCAAGTCAATGAGCTTGCAAAAAAATTGAATATGTACCACGGTTACGGTCCTTCTATTTCTTTAAAATCCAAGTATTCGACTGCGAATCGGCAATATGGAAATGCGCTGCTGTCCCGTTATCCAATTCTTAAAAAAAAGACTGTATCTTTTGATTTTATACCTTCATTAACGGAAGGTAGATCATTACTAGACGCTACTATTCAAATAAATAAGAAGTTTGTTCAAATGAACGTCACTCATCTTAGTCTTAATCCCTTTCTTCATCGCAGGCAAACTAATTTTATTGTTAATCAGCTTGATAAATATACTCACCCCTTAATCATAATGGGAGATTGTAATATGAAACCAGGATTAAGAAGATGGAATAAAATAAAAAGCCAATTTCAAGATGTTTGGCATATAGCTGGTACGGGTGAAGGGTACACGTATTCATCGTTTCGCCCAAAAGTTAGATTAGACTATATATTTACTAGTCGTGATTTACATATTATAGATGCGGAAGTCGTAACAACAAAGCCAATAGCCTCTGACCACTTGCCATTAAAAACTACTCTTCGTTTTTAAAGGTTAAATCTTGCCAATTAATTTTTCCGAGAGCTAAAGACATGGAGGTGCTGGGGTAACACTTTAAATTGAAAGTCCTGCACTTGGTATTTTTCCCCATCAAGATTTAGGGCGATGGAATCTGGAATCGAAAAACATCCTGATTGTATTTTAGTATGACTTATAATAGAAGAATGGTTTGGAAGGTGGCACAGTTTAGCTAACAATGACAAAAAAAGCTGTATTCGATTTGTTTTTTTACAGGCGAGAAGGTGGAAATAACCATCGTCATTTGTGGAACTTTTAATTAGACGTTCAAACGGACCTACCGCATTTCCATTCATAATTAAAAATAAAGATAGATCGGAAAGTACTTTATCAGTGGATACATTTACGGTGATCGGGGTTGATTGTTTAGTCATGAAAAATGTTTTAAGGAAGTAAAGAACATAAGCCCACTCACCTATATAGGATTTAAGCAGAGGTGACGTTTTATAAGTTATATCTGATAACCACCCTGCTGACGCAATGTTGACAAAGTATTGGCTGCCAAATTTTCCAATGTCAATCGGTGTTGTGTTACTATTCTCAATGACCGATAGAGCTTGAGTTATACTGGATGATACACCGATGTATTGTGCAAATTCATTACTTGTTCCAAATGGAAATATTCCGATTTGAGGACGATTTTCTTCTTCCGCTATAATCTGCAGACAGCAGTTTATGGTTCCGTCTCCCCCTGCGATAAAGATCGCATCCCATTTGTTTTGACATGCTTTTTTTAATGCAATTTCAATACTCTTCATTTCTGTTACCTTTTGAACCAAGAGTACATAACCCATTTCCTTCAGTTTGGTTGTTATTTTCGGAAAACGTTTATGGATTTTTTTTTGCCCTGAGAGGGGGTTATAAATCATCAATGCCTGTTTTTTTAATGTATGCTTCATAAAACGACCTCATCTACCTACCGTTTTAACACTAGACCTTTCGTTCTTCCTATTCATTGGTTCTTTTTTAGATTGGACAATATCTTCGTTTTTACACATTTCTATTTATAGGTAAAAATTTTTCTCATTTTTTAATAAAAAAACGAAATCACATACCTTTCACATCATACTTCTATATATTTTGTATAATTTTGCCCCCATACACGAAAAATACTCGAACAGAATACATATTACAGCTTGTTTATCAAGACCCATTTAAGTCACTTCATCATTTAATCCAAATCCCTGCTGTTTTCAGCAATGTAAAGAGAGGCGTATCGATATGAAAAAGGTACTGGTTATGCCTTTTTTACAATTATCAACGGGACATCATCAGGTAGCAAAATCATTTATTTCCTGGCTTAACATATTTGATCAAACGATTAAATGCGAAAATGTCGATATTTTTAGTTATGCTTATGGAAATATGGAAAGCTTGGTTTCAAACATCTATATGAAATCAATTGATTCAATTCCCTCGTTTTATAGCTGGCTATATAAAAAAAATGCTTTTGAAAATCATGAGAAAAACCGCTTTCGTTCATATGAATTATTATTTGAACGAGCAATGTTAAAATTGCTGGATGAGAAGCAGCCGGATTTTGTAATTTGTACGCATTGTTTACCTTCTTATATATTAAGCTGCCTAAAGCAAAAGAAAGTTATATCTATTCCCGTTGTCAATGTATACACGGATTTTTTTATAAATACTATTTGGGGAAAAAAGGGAATTGATTTTCATTTAGTTCCTGACACTCCGCTTAAACAAGCTTTAATTGACAAGGGTATAAACAGGGAGAAAATCATTGTAACAGGTATTCCCGTACATCCATTGATCAAACGTTCAGAAAAACTAAAAGTTTCTACTTCTGAACGTTTAACCATTCTTGTAAGCGGGGGAAGTTTAGGGGTAGGACAATTAAAATATTTTCTTGCTGCTATTAAACCAAATAGATACCTCCATTATAAAATTTTATGTGGTAAAAATACTCAACTGTATCAAATCATTCAAGCATTGAATCATCCAAGTATTATTCCTTTAAAATATATTGAATCTAGGAGAGAAATGGATAATCTTTATCACCAGTCAGATGGAATCATTACGAAACCTGGTGGTGTCACAATAAGTGAAGGATTATATAAAAAAATACCTCTTTTTTTATATGACCCTTTACCAGGACAAGAGGAGATGAACCTACAGTATTTAAAATCACAAGGGTTAGCATTTCACTTGCACAATTGGAAAACAAAGAGGCCGATCGAAAATCAGATCATGGACAGCCTGAATTCAAATACGAAATTAAATAATTTAGAGGATAGATTAAATCAATACCATGAGCAAATAACGAAAAATGAGTTGTTAACGTTTTTTCCTCGATTAATTAATGGAGTATAAAATAAATTTATCTTAAAATAAAATACTATTAAATTTTGTGTGGTTATAAAAAAAGAATTAAAAGTCTCTGGTAGAAAAATGACTACCAAGAGGCTTTTATTTAAGAGGTTTTACATTTTTTTAATTATAATTTCTAACGTAAGGGTAGAATATAAGGCAAATTCGGAGAAAAGAAAGAGGAGGATTAATATTAATAAATTGATTGAGTACAGAATTTTCTTTCCCTCATTATTGATAATAATTGGTATCGCCATTCCATTTGCCTTATATGAGGCTGAGTCATTGGAATTACTTTATTCCATTTTTGATTATATTGTGGATGTGTTCAGTTGGGGGTATTTGTGGTATGGGGTCCTTCTGGTTGCAGCAGGGTTATATTTATCTTTTTCCAAATATGGCCAGGTCGTGCTGGGAGATCCAAAAGAAAAGCCTCGTTTTACTCTATTTGAATATGCATCCATCATGATTGCGATGGGGGTAGGTTCTACGATTATGCGGACAGGAATGTTGCAGTGGACGTCCGTAGCAAACGATCCACCTGCTGGAGTGCAACCTGGTTCACCGGAAGCACTTTTGTGGGGAAACGCCTACAGTATGTTTTTATGGGGGTTTCAAGTTTTTGCTATTTTTGTCATCATCGCTCCTGCCATGGGATATATCCTTTATGTAAGAAAACGGCCATTGATGAGGATATCGGAAGCTTGTCGAGTTGTTTTTGGCGATAAGTTTACAGAAGGGTGGGGTGGAGTAGCGCTTGATATCCTATTTCTTATTAGTATTTTGGCAGGTGCTGCCGTAACGTTAGGTCTTGGAGCACCCATTATCACATATAATTTATCTGCTCTTTTAGGTGTCGAAGTTGCCTTTGGCATGACAATCATCGTCACAATCATTTGGGTACTTTTATTTTCCTTAAGTGCATACTTGGGGATCGACAAAGGAATTAAACGATTAAGTACAATTAATATGTATTTAGCTGGTTTTTTCGCTTTGTTTATTTTAGTAGCGGGACCAGGGGTGTTTATACTAAACTATTTCACGGACAGTATTTCCTTTTTGTTATCTAACTATATCAACATTTCATTGAACACTTATTCAGTACATCAAGGAGAAGTATCACATATACAAAGTAATACCGTCTTCTGGTTTGCTTATAGTGCAACATGGGCCCTGCTCCATAGTGTATTTGCTGCCACCATTTCTAAGGGACGAACGATAAAAGAAATGATTCTTACGTATTTCTTAGCACCTACCCTGATCTGTTGGATAGCTACAGGAGTACTAGGTGGATTAGGAGTACATAGACATCTTACAGGTGTGCTGTCTGTATTGGATCTAGTCGAAGAAGAAGATAGGATGGCAGCCATACCAGAGATACTATCTACACTTCCCTTTGGAGAATTTTCCATTATCATTTTTATAGTAGTTGCGCTTATTTTCTTAACAACTACTTTAGATTCAACAACGTACACAGTAGCTGCTTATACAAGTACACGGGATATGAGTAAATTTGAGTCGCCGAAAATGTTACGGATTATTATTGCCGCCGTTATTGCAGGACTTGCTTTAATATTGATGCGTATCGGTGGGTTAGCGCCATTAGAAGTTATTTCAGGACTAATGGGTATACCAATTATCATCATTCAATTTATACTTATTTTTGCTGCGAAAAGGATGATAGATGAAGACAAGGCTTGGGAATATAATATAAGAAAATAAACGAATATTATCTTGATTGCCTGGTATTCATTGAATTACGTTTATTATTCTTCAAACGACTTAGCATTCTCCTTTTGTACGGTTTGTAAACATAGCATTAAAACGGGGTTTGTTTACATAAAAAATTCTATTTATGCAGGTAATTCATCATTATCAATTCGTTTGGTTTTAACTTATAATTGACACAAAATATTATTAAAATAAGATGCAGAAAGATAGTAAATTGGTTACTATTTATGAAACCAATGAAGGGGAAAGGAGAGGCAGAATGGAGCACAACTCAAATTTCAATGAAAAAAAACAGCCCGAAAAAAATGAACATAGAAAAATATGGGTAACCGGGTTTATAGGAACGGTTCTCGGAGCTTTAACCATCGCAATAATAATGCCGTTTGTCTATAACGATGGCGTGTTTTCAGCTTCTGCTCCTGCAGATCAATCATCTAGCAGAATATCTGAGACGGAGGCTTCGGTGAAAGAAGTGTCTAGTGAAAATGTCGAGGTGGCAAGTGAGGTTACTTCATCTGTCAATCAAGTATCCGATGCGGTAGTAGGAGTTTATCATTCCCAACCATCGGGAGACATTACCGCTGAAGATTCTAGTTCTGGTTCTGGGGTTATTTATAAAAAAGTGGGAGATACAGCATATGTGGTGACCAATCATCACGTCATACAGGAGGCAAACAATATTGAGATTGGTTTGGCTAATGAAGAAAGGGTAGAAGCTGAGTTGGTTGGCTCTGACCCATTAACAGACTTAGCAGTGCTTAGCATACCTGCTGAACATGTGAACACAACAGCGGAATTTGGGAACTCAGATTCTGTATCTGCCGGGGAACCTGCGATTGCCATAGGACATCCACTTGGCTCCAACCTTGAGGGTACCGTAACACAAGGGATCATCAGTGCAGTAGACCGCAGTATTCCTGTGGATCTAAATGGGGATGGACAACCAGACTGGAATTCGGATGTGCTGCAAACCGATGCGGCCATTAATCCGGGGAACAGCGGCGGTGCGCTTATCAATATTAAAGGACAAGTTATTGGTATTAATTCCATGAAAATTGCCCAATCAGCGGTGGAAGGGATAGGTTTTGCGATCCCGTCAAGCGTTGCCATTCCTGTGCTTGAAGATCTTGAAGAAAAAGGTAAGGTTGAAAGACCGCAGCTTGGTGTAACCATTGGTTCCCTTAACGAGATTCCTAGTTTTCACTGGGAGCAGACATTGAAGCTGCCAGAAGATGTCCAAGAAGGGGTATTTTTAAATAGTGTCCAAGAAGGTTCACCAGCAGATAAAGCAGGATTACAGCAATATGATGTCATCACTTCTATAAACGGGGAGAAAGTAGCAGATGGTCAATCCTTAAGAGATATTCTTTATAAGGAATTAGAAATTGGTGAAAAGGTAGACATCACCTTCTATCGAAGCGGTAATCAGCAAACAACAGAACTCACATTGGGAAAAACAGATGAACAGCAAACTTAAAGGCTAAAGGGAAGGGGCTCACACAGAAGTCGATCAGTCACTGACTTTTGAGGCAAGCCCCTGTTTAATTTGTGTTGGTGGTTTCACGGACATTCGTTCCGTTAGATTACATAATTTAGGGACGCTGAAAGTTTGGAGGACATTTATTCTTTATTGCGTGCTAAAAGAATGTATGTTTGTCGCTTGAATTACAGAAATTTACCAAGGAATTTATTGAAATAACGTACTCTTGTCTATGTCCGCGGACGGAGTTCCTCTGTGTTACTGGATCGGCATTGGCATAAAGAACAAATAATTGAAGCAGAAACTCCCTCATTCATTTGCATACTCTATATCACAGAGTGGAGGTAAACTTTCCATATCAGTAATAACCACCATTCTTTTTTTTCCATAGATGAATATCTTATTGTTGAAGCCACATTAATGATGGGGGATTCGGCATGGGATATTTCGTTACTGTAGAACAAGGGGTAAACCTCTACGTCGAAGATATCAATCCAGGAGGCAGCAAAACATTAGTGTTTATACACGGCTGGCCGTTAAGCCATAAACAGTTTGAATATCAATTTGATGTCCTTCCATCGATGGGTTATCGCTGTATAGGTATAGACTGGAGAGGCTTTGGTAAATCGGATAAACCATTCAGCGGCTATACTTATAACAGACTGGCAGATGATATCCGTATGATAGTTGACGCCCTTCAATTATACAATTTTACTCTGCTAGGTCATTCTACGGGTGGAGCAATCGCGATTCGATATATGTCACGATACAACGGTTACGGAGTGTCTAAACTTGTACTTGTTGACGCTGCAGCTCCCACTGGGTTCTCAAAAGAAACTGCGGATAACCTGCTTACGGAAACGTTACATGACCGCCCTAAGATGATGCAGGGAGTAACCGATACCTTTTTCTTTCAGTATGTAACTGGTGCATTCTCAGACTGGTTTTTCCAAATGGGATTAGAGGCTGCGGGTTGGTCGACTGCGGCAGTGATTGTTTTATTAAGAGACGAGAATGTGCATGAAGATGTATTAAAAATAACTGTTCCTACTCTGATTATTCACGGGGTTCATGATAAAGTTATTCCATTTGCACAAGCCGAGGAACTACATAAAAAAATAAGAAACTCATATCTTGTTCCGTTTCAATACAGTGGTCATGGCCCTTTCTGGGAAGAACGTGACAAGTTTAACCAGCTCCTGGCACAATTTGTTTAACCTTATCGGAAAGAGAGGGGAGCTTGAAACCCGAGACAGGAAAAAGAATGATGAGAATGATGAAGCGGTAGCCAAGGAAGGATCTTGAAGGCCGAAGATGGAGTGAGCGAGTCAGAACGGTAGACAAAGGCTCTGCCCGTTCTAAAGTTCCGGATCTTCGGGATCCACAGAATATATTAACCATTACGCTGACACTAGGAGAACTCGTTCGTTTTGGAAAAGTACCGCTGCATATCGGATTGGCAGCTCTACTTTGGGGGAGTTTTCATGGGATATGGAGCTTGTATTTCCTTTGGTGCTAATATTGGCACCTTTTTCAGCGGTATTGCATCTATAGTGGTTGGGCATTACTAGCTATTTCTGGTACATATGCAGCTTATTTTACAGAGAAACGGTTGCAGCTCATATCGCAGGTTCTAGAGAGAAAAAATAGAACGTTAATGAATGAAAAAGGCTCCCCATAGAAGTGGTGATTAATGATAGAAAAAGAGTGTCCTCCTTCTTAATGCCTATACAATTAACAAATTTTAATTTACAATTTCTACTAGAATACGAGTGGGAGGACATGTCATGAACAGAAAAACAATTATAATAGGCTCGTTTCTGTTCGCTGCAGTAGTGATATTATCATTTTATTTGTTAACAAGTGTTTTACAATCCTTTGTTTCTAACTATGAGAAGAAAGCAGAAACGGAACAAGAAGTTAAATCATCTGAAGATTTGGTCGAATCTGTAGTTAGAAAGGACGATTTTCCTGAGGATGATATTGTACATGGAGAAAACAAGGAGTTTAACGAATATGTGAATGATGCCAAGAATCACATGTACCATTATTATTATAATGAGTTTGACGAAGATGTTGTTAAGATTGAAGATCTTCAACATGCAATTGATGATTACCTTCCTCAAGCGGAAAAAGCGATGGAAAAGACAGAACATCCGCATTTAAAAGAAGATTTAGCAGAAATCATCGTCTTGTTAACAGAGCTGGATAAAAATCTAGAAAACGAGGAAATAAGAAACTCTCGGATATCCACTCTTCAAAAAATATACTGGGATCTGGATTACTACGTAGCAGAATATAAAAACTCTAGACCTTCCAACGATTCACACTATGCAGACGCTTTAAACCCCACAAACATAAAGGTCACACCGGGAGAAGATCTGAGAGAAAAAGGGGACGAGCTTCTTTCTTTAACCACTGATTCATATGATGGCTATACTAGAGTAAAAGGTTTATCTGAGCCAGAGATAGAGAAAATTGTTGAAGACATGTTTGAGTAGCAGGTATGTAACTGCTGCTTTATTTTTTGTTGTTTAGGAAATTATGTTTTTACAAGTATTTATATGAAAATTGAGAACAGTTACATCGTATTTTTTATCGAAGCGGTTGGAAAATGGATTTGAATGTAGGTATGAATTTTTTAATACCAGCAATCGGCATTGCAACGAATAATGGACCAAAACCATACTGGAAACACTTCTCGGTATCTTTTCTTTCGTATCCCTATTTTTATTTTTTTTATAAATTACTGGGACAAAGTATCAACTGAACTTTAAATGTGTCTTTTATGTCAATATAATAGAGAGATACATTGATTTGGATAAAATTGCTTTGATTTAATAAATAATTACAACATAAAAAATCATAGCCTGCCTATGTTTTTTGTTGTTTTGTAGAAGAATATACGTGGATAGAAATATGACAAAACAAACAAAGGAGATATAATGACACAGCATAAAGAAATAGGATGGAACTTTGAAAACAGCTATGCTCGTCTGCCGGAAACCTTTTATGAAAACATCGAACCAACCCCTGTACGTTCACCGGAGTTGGTTGTTCTTAATAAATCTTTAGCAAAAACATTGGGATTAAACGTTGAGGAACTCCAAAGAGAAAAAGGTATAGACATTTTGGCCGGCAACCAGCTTCCAGATGGTGCTTTGCCGATTGCCCAGGCTTATGCAGGCCATCAATTCGGACATTTTACCATGCTAGGTGACGGCCGGGCTGTACTGCTTGGCGAGCAAATCACTCCTTCAGGAGATCGGTTTGATATTCAGCTCAAGGGTTCAGGACGTACGCTATTCTCCCGCGGAGGCGATGGTCGAGCGGCACTCGGTCCGATGCTGCGCGAATATATTATCAGTGAAGCTATGTATGCACTAGGTATTCCTACCAACCGTAGTCTCTCTGTTGTGATCACCGGGGATTCTGTTATTCGTGAAACCGACCTGCCTGGTGCGATTTTGACCCGCGTGGCATCCAGTCATCTGCGTATTGGCACTTTTGAATACACGGCAAAATGGGGGGATGTGGAAAAGCTTCGGATTCTTGCTGATTATGCAATCAAGCGCCATTTTCCAGACATCGAAGATAATGAGGATCGATATCTTTCTATGTTTCAAGAAGTGGTAGAGCGTCAGGCCAAGCTGATTGCCAAGTGGCAGCTGGTCGGGTTTATCCATGGAGTGATGAATACAGACAACATGACAATCAGCGGAGAAACCATCGATTATGGGCCATGTGCCTTTATGGATGTATATGACCCGGCAACTGTATTTAGCTCGATTGATATGCAAGGCCGCTATGCTTATCAAAATCAACCGGGCATTGGCCAATGGAATCTCGCACGCTTTGCGGAAACTCTTCTGCCGCTGCTTCATGAAAAGCAAGATCATGCGGTCAAACTGGCCGAGGAGGCACTTTCAACATATGAGAAGTTGTATCATAAACATTGGTTTGCTGGGATGAGAGAAAAACTAGGAATACAGAACAAAGAAGAGCAGGACAAAACGTTAGTCGAAGACCTCCTTGCTATCATGGAGAAGCATAAGGCCGACTTTACCAATACGTTTCGCGCTTTAACATTAGATAAACCGGAGGAGACCGCCATGAGCGGAACGACTGAATTTACTCAGTGGTATGAGCAGTGGCAGGCAAGATTGGAAAGACAGGAGGAATCTAAAACGGCTGCTCATCAATTGATGAAGAAAGTAAACCCTGCGGTAATCCCTCGTAACCACCGAGTAGAAGAAGCACTTGAAGCTGCAGTGGAAAACGAAGACTACAGTGTGATGGAGCGGCTGATAAATGTACTTTCAGATCCTTATGCATATTCAGCTGAACAGGAGGAATATGCCACATTGCCTGAGCCATCCAACCGGCCTTACCGGACCTTTTGCGGAACCTGATATGAAGAGCTGAGTGCTTGACTCCTAATACGTTCGAACATAGCGTGTTGGGGGGAGCACTTTTTTAATGGGTTATCAATGCAGCTGAAGATGTTTATTACAAACTTAGTTGTAATATAATAATGTTTTCATTTTTATTGGGCCAAATTTCTTAGGCGGAAATAACACGTTGTTATTCCTGATAAAACAGGAGGGGAAAGTGAAAAGCAACCCTTACTCTTAAATTAATTCCTTATGCAATGGGCTGAATGGCTCTTTTTTTGTGTTTCGTATAGATGGGCGATCTTACCTTGAAAATTTTTTTTAGAACCTTCATATTTAGTAGAAAAGGAGGTTCGGCATGCGACACGATATACAACCGAATGAACGAGCTTTCTCATCTAAGGAAGTTGCAGAAGAAGTGGGAATTGCAACAACCACTGTTCGAAAATATGGTCAAATATTAGAGCGAAATGGATATGAGTTTTTCAAAGATGGCGACCGGCGTATCTTTGTTCGATCCGATATCACAGCACTTATAGCAATTCGACACACGGACAAACCACTAGACGATACAGCGAAAGACCTTGCGTCCCAACAGAAAAAAAGACTAGAAGGAATGAACAAAACAGAGCTTGCCATTTCCGATACATATGAAGATTCACTCCAAGATCCCAATCAATTAAAAGAATTCTTAAAGATTTTAGCTAATGAACTAACAGCTGCCCGAGAAATGAATGTCGAACTGAAAAACGATATCGTTCAGCTTAAAACAACGATTTCTCAGCTTCAACAGGATCATCATGCGATAAGTTCCGGTATTGGAAATTCATCGCAAAAAGCACAAGCAAAAATAGAAAAATTAACGGAACAACAAAAGGCCCATTATGAAAACCTGCTAAAGCAGGAAAAACAAAAAAGTGAATTTTTACTACAAGAAATACAAAAAATGCGGGACGAACAAAAAGAAGAATGGCGTTCCCAAAGTGAATTTAATAAACGTTTAGAAGAAGCGGTACATAAACCTAAAGGCATTTGGGAGAGGTTATTATCGATATTCCGTAAATAAAGGTTATATATAAATTAATGGGCGACGTCCTGTTGCTGAAAAGAGTTTTTTGTATTTTGGTAAATGATTTACCTGATGAATGAATGACAAGCTTAAAACGAAGAGGAATTGATAAAATACATACCATTCAGCACGGAGCTTTTGAAGGTACCGTCAATAAGTTTGTGTAATGTTTTTAGAGTATCCTAAGAATAACTTCTTGAGTTTTCTTACAGAGGGAAGGTTATTCTTCGTTCTGACCATCCCCGTATCGGTTCGTGAACATTTTTTTAAGGCTGGGGCGGCCGTACCGAATCCACGGAGTTTACGACCGGACCAACGTTCATTGTACTCTTTCACCTGCAGGTACACGACTTTCTCGGCTGCCTGTTCGGTGGGGAGACTGTTCATT
>NZ_JBHFQG010000014.1:0-89403 GCF_041949975.1 Alteribacillus sp. JSM 102045
ACCCTTATTACCACTTCCTGCATTCAACGGAAGGATTTGGTGGTCTTTGATAACAAAAAATTTTTTAAAGAAACTTTATTACCTTTTAACCACTGGTATATCAACCTTTCCGGAGGGAGTCTACGTGATTTCAACTGTTAACTAACAGTGTTTTTCCATGTAGAAAAACAACAATCTATTAGAAAATCGCCTTTTTAACAAAGGTTTTTCTTGGACGTCTCAAGATATTTCTAGATAATGATCTTAGGATCATTTGGACAATTCTTTTTCCTCCTGTGGCACGACCACATGTTAAGACTGTTTCTCAGTGTACGTGCGGCACTCCCTACTCGCAGGCTGAGTCTCCTGCCCCTCGAACCCGGATGATAGTAGCCCCGGGGCGGCTTTCGATGCAGGTCGAACTCTGATACACGAGGTTGTTGATCGGCGTTCACACTAGAGATATCTCGAGGCGTCCAAAGAAAGGCCCAATGATTCTAAAACGAAAGGAGGGTTCCCCCCATGCGATTTTTTGTAGGCTTAGACGTTAGTTCCTTTGATATGAAAGTGTGTGTGCTCGATCAAGACGGTGCCAGGGTAGATACCTTTTCGGTATCCAATGACCTGCCAGGAGCCACGAAGTTGAAATAACGATTGCTTGATTTGACGGCTGATACAGAGGTGGACATTCTAAAGATTGGTCTCGAATCAACGTCTGTGTACAGTTTCCATCCGTCAATGTTCTTACATCAGATAAAGACCTACAAGCTCTAGACGCGAAAGTGTTTGTGATAAATCCTAAACAAATCGCAAACTTTAAGAAAAGCTACAGTGATATGAATAAGCCGGATGAGATTGATGCGTTTAATTACCAATTTATTACTGGTCTAGTTTCTTGCGCTCTTTTTTCGCAAAAATGACCTTTGACATCTTCATTTCTCATTAATCTTTTATTGACATATCACCGCAGGTCTTTTCATCTATTGTATAAGAAATGAACTTATTAATCGATGCAGGAAAATTTTTCACCTATTTACTTTAGCTTTAGTGCTTAAAAGCTTTAAACTGTTATAAAGTAATTAATGGATTCAGGGGGATGAAAAAATGCAAAAATTAAAGAAACTTGCTCCTGTACTGGCAGGGTTGATGCTGGCTGCTGCCTGTGGAGCAGACGAATCAACGGAGGAGACTGACACAGCAACCAGTGAAGCAGCAGAGGAGGAAGCTTCCGATACAGAAACGGAAGAAGCTGGCGAGAATGAAACATATACATTAAAAGTCGGTCACATTGCTCCAGAAGATGAAGCCTATGCTCTTGGTATGCAAGAATACGCTGAAGCAGTTGAAGAAGAAACGGACGGCCGGGTACTGTTTGAAATATTTGGAGACGGAACCCTCGGAGGCGAGCGTGAATTAATGGAAGGTGTTCAACTTGGGAACCTGGATATGAGTGTGGTAACTACGGGAGTGGTCACAAACTTTGTAACGGAAACAACTGTATTAGAGTTTCCTTTTTTGTTTGAAGACCTCGACCATGCTTATGAAGTTATGGATGGAGAAATAGGGCAGGAATTATTAGAGCATATCGAAGAGAGCGGTTATAAAGGTATTGCATTTTGGGAAAACGGGATGCGCCATATTGCCAATAATAAACATCCTATTGAATCGCCGGAAGACTTAAATGGGTTAAAAATGCGCACTATTGAAAGTGAACTGCTTATTGATACATATGAGGCGCTAGGAACTAGTCCCACGCCCATGGCTTTTCCTGAAGTATATGGAGGACTGCAGCAAGGGGTTATTGATGGGACCGATCAATCTTACGGTGTGATGTGGAGCACAGGCACATACGAGCAGCTTGATTATTTAACGGAAAATGGTCTGTACTATGCGTCTGCTACTCTATTAATGAATAAAGACCTTTATGAAAGTATGCCTGCAGATATTCAAACTACAATTGTAGAACTTGGACAAGAATATGCAGAAGTACAGCGTGAGATTGCACAGGAACTTGAAGTAGAACAAAAAGCAAGCTTAGAAGAGGAAGGAGTAGAAATTATTCCTGAAGAAGAAGTAGATACAGAAGAATATAGAGAACTTGTAGAACCAGTCTATGAGAAACATACAGATGAATATGGAGATTATATTGAACGAATTCAAGAATTAGCTGAGTAAAAGGGAACTATCGTCTCAAGTCCAAGTCTGCACAGCCGGTCGTGAAATCTATAGTTTTCGGCCGGTTGTTTTCATTTGTTTATCTCTATTCCCCAAACCCGAGAAAACAAACACAAACACAATTTATAAATTCCGAACATAGAAAACCGTCAAATCAATATCTATGATGGGTTTTTATGCTTACCTCTCTGTACTTAAAGGCCCGATATCAAAAAGCCAATTACAAAGCACCTAACTTCATAGGGGCAGTATTAAAGTTAAAATCGAGTTTTTCTTCTCACTTTGGGATTGCGTTGACCTTCATCTTCACAAATCGTCACTTTTTTCATATTCCTTCTATCCAGAAAAACGTTAAAATAATAATATATCCCTTAAAGATTTCGGAGGTATATATGATTGTCCACTACCATCTTGGCTCTATTACTCTGATTATTTTCCTTTTTATCGTTGTCAACCACCTGTACACACGCCAAAAGAAGAGAACAGCTGTCATTCTCCACCAAGTACTTCGGCTCCTGTATTTGTTTGCTGCCCTGACTGGTCTCATGCTGCTTGGAATACTGCCCGTGTACTTGGGAGGCTTATTTAAGGTGTTTTTAGGTATTGGCAGCATCGGATTAATGGAAATTTACTTCGTCCACAAATTAAAAAACGACGCGCCTAAATACTTACATGTTATCCTTATTGTCTTTTTGTCCTTAACAGTAATCATGGGATTAATGCTCCCACAAGGCATTTCCATTTTATCGTAGCAGTCGCCCGTAAAAATTGTAGTAAGCTGTTGTCAGGCAAAAAGAGAAAAGATCGTCTTCCCCTCTTTTGTCCCAACAAAGGTAAAACGCCGCTTCTTTTTCGAACACAGAATTTAGCAGGCAATAACCACACTATTGCGGAATGTTTGAAAAAACAAGGACACCAAGTTAGAACGGCCACTCTGGACGAAGAATTGCATGGATTATCGGAGGAAGTAATAAATGAGACAGAGTTAGTATGGTGGGGGCACAAAGCTCACGATGAAATTGAACTTGAAAAGCAAGAAATGTATGGAGACCATTTTGATATTCCAGCTCCAGATGAACTAATATTTTTGAGCTGGTTTGAAGGCGGTGAAGTTTTCAGGAGCGGCTGCACTTATTTCAAGTATCTTTTATTTCCGTTATGAAATCTACCCAACCTACCATAATGAAGAAATTCAAAGAGTAATACAAAATGGGGTAGATTGGGCGCTGCCAGTAAATCGTCATCGTCCTATATATGGAAACTCAAAACCTATTGAAGAAATTAAATAAAAATGTAAAGGGAACTGTCGCAAAAAGCAAATGCATGGTAAACAGCCGGTCGTCATTTGTCTTACGACCGGCTGTTTTACTTGGTTTTCTCTTTTTGACAGATGGCGACACATAGATAGCTGTTGCATCGGGGTTTCAGAATATTACAGCAGGAATTGGGTTTCCAAGATCTTAATTCAAGTTCTTTCTTGGTTACGTATTTCTTCTTTTCCTCCGACTGCGGTCTTTAAATCCCATCTTTGAGTACTGTTCCGCTTTTCTTTTTCCTGCTCTCGGCTTCATGACCCTTTCTTGATCACCTTTTCTCTTATTCCTGCACCGGGTTCCAAGAACCTAGCTTGATATCTGCTCCTTCTTATTTTCTCCGATGTCTAGGCGCCAAAAACCTTCCTTAGTTACCGCTTCATCTTATTCACATCTGTCTCGGGCTTCAGGCTCCTTTTTTGACGAAGAAGATACAGGAGTGCTTTTGACGCGCATGCTGCAAAAAAGAAGGATGCCCCTTACTTTCCAGATAACCTCAGTTTTTTTCAAAGGAGGATTATAAGGCAAATGATTCGAATGTAAAAAAAGAGTACATTATAGTAGTAGAGAACCTTTTATTAAAGGAGCGATATTCGATGAAATACCGAACGCTTGGAAAAACAGGAATGGACATTTCAGTGATAGGACTTGGAACATGGCAGTTTGGCGGTGAATGGGGAAGAGAATATACCCAGTCAGAGGTAGATGCTATTTTTGAAAAAGCGAAAGAAATGGGAATTAATTTTATTGATACCGCTGAGTGTTATGGAGACCACCTCTCTGAGAAATTCATTGGAAAAGCTATAGAAAAGGATCGAGATCAATGGATACTTGCTACAAAATTCGGTCATAAGTATCACGGGTTATATGATCGGACTCGTCATTATAAAGCAGAGGAAGTTTTGCAGCAGCTTGAAGATTCTTTACGTGCCCTCCGTACAGATTACATTGACTTGTATCAGTTTCATTCAGGAGTAGGGGAAGAATTTGATAACGATGAACTATGGACGATGCTCGACAAACAGGTACAGGCTGGGAAAGTCCGTCATGTAGGATTATCGATAAAGAAAAATGATGATATTTATCAAACAAGCCGGGCTTCTAAAATTGGAGCTGAAACCATTCAAGTAGTGTATAACCGGCTTGACCGAACTCCAGAAGAAGAAGTATTTGCATATTGTGAGGAACAAAATCTTGGTGTTCTTGCCCGCGTACCGCTTGCCAGTGGTTATTTAAGCGGAAAATACAAACCAGGTGATGTTTTTGCTGAAAACGACGTGCGCCATAGGCACGACAAGGATGAAACGAGAAGAAAATTAGAAGTAGCTGCGGAACTGCAAAAAAATGAAGTGCCAGAAGGTGTACCAATGGCACAATGGGCACTGGCATGGTGTTTAAAGCATCGTGCTGTAACTTGTGTGATTCCAGGATGCAAAGATCCGAAACAAGTCGAATCTAACGCGAAAGCAGCAGAGCTTGATATTGTGAAAGACGATCATCCGCAAGGGGCCGCAAAATAATTACCTGCTGTATGGGGCTGTCTTAGAAGTTGTACAAACCAACCGACTTTAGGCAGCCCCTTCGTCTTCCATTAAAGACACTGCTAAGCACACAATATACGAATAAAATGGGCATAGAAGGATTAAAGGAATTCAATAATGAATTGTTAATTCTTAAATGAATCAACGTCAGTAAAGGTTTTTTTCTTCCTTGATTCAAGAGTGAATCATTATTCAGAAACACGAAATTTCGCATAGCTAATTTAAGTGCACTCATCCCTTAGAACGTGAAAGCTCCTGCCTTACATAACAGAAAAATCCATAATTTGGCATATTTATTGCATTATATAAAGGGCAGTTATAATATCTTAGAAAATTGTGAAAGCGATTACAATTATAGCTAGAAAAGGAGACTGCTATGCACGTTAAAGATTTGTTTAATTTGGAGGGGAAAACCGCCATTATTACTGGTGGAGGAAGGGGCCTCGGCCAGCAGATTGCTGAAAGTTTAGCAGAAGCGGGGGCGAATATCGTTGTATGTTCTAGAAAAGTAGAAGCTTGTGAGGAAACAGCTGAGTCTTTACTCAAAAAGGACGTTCAAGCACTTGCGCTGCCATGTGATGTTTCTAAACAGGAGGATGTACAACGGGTAATCGATGAGACAATTGCCAGAATGGGGTCCGTTGATATCTTAGTAAATAACAGCGGAGCTTCCTGGGGGGCACCTACATTAGACATGCCGCTCGATAAATGGGAAAAAGTAATGGCTGTAAACGCTACGGGTACTTTTCTTTTTTCTCAAGCTGCGGCTAAACATATGGTGAAGCAAAAATATGGAAAGATCATTAATATCGCTTCGACTGCAGGTCTGCATGGTTCACCAGCAGGTACTTTGGATGCGATTGGATATAGCTCAAGTAAAGGAGCAGTTCTAGCTTTCACAAGAGATTTAGCTGTGAAGCTTGCTCCTGATAATATTCAAGTAAATGCTATCGCTCCTGGATTTTTTCCAACAAAAATGTCAAAAGGTGTACTTGAAAAAATTGGAGATTCTTATTTGGAAAAAACACCAGCAAAACGATTTGGTTCTGATCGTGATATGAAAGGGGCTGCTCTATTTTTAGCATCCGCTTCGTCAGACTATATTATTGGTCATACATTAGTCGTTGACGGCGGTGTAACTGTGAGTTAGTCGTCCATAGAAAACACTGTATTACAAAGAATGGGGAAAAAAGATGACAAAAGAGGCAGTAATTGTTTCAGCTGTTAGAACACCCATTGCACGACAAGGGGGAGCAATGGCAGCCCTTCAAGCCCATGAATTTGGAGCTGCTGCTATTAAAGAAGCAATTAATAGAGCAGGGATAACACCAGATATGATTGATGATGTGATTATGGGAAACGTGCTTAGCGGAGGAGGAAATATTGCTAGATTAACAGCCCTGCAAACAGGATTATCTCTTGAAATCCCGGGACTGACAGTAGACAGGCAGTGCGGGTCCGGCTTAAACGCTGTTAATTTGGCAGCGCAGGCAATCCGGGCAGGCGATGGGGATGTGTTCATCGCTGGAGGAGTTGAAAGCATGAGCCGCGCGCCTTATTTGATGGACCGACCAACAAAGCCTTTTAGTCCGGTGCCCCCAAATTTTCGAAAATCACAGCTTTCTCCTCAAGAAATAGGAGATCCTCCGATGGGTATAACTGCTGAAAACCTTGCCGAAAAATACGGAATTTTCAGAACTGAACAAGATCAGTTTGCTCTTAAAAGCCAGCAAAAGATGAAAACAGCAATGGAGGAAGGGCGTTTTGAAGAGCAGATTGTTCCAGTAGAAGTCCCAGTAAGAAAAGGGGAGCCAGTTCTTTTGGAGAATGACGAGCACCCACGGCCTCAAACAACCATGGAAGCGTTGGAAAAACTTCCGGCTGCATTTAAACAAAATGGAACCGTAACAGCCGGAAGCAGCTCAGGATTAAATGATGCAGCTGCTGCATTGGTCATTATGTCAAGCGAAAAGGTAAATGAACTTGGGCTTAACATACTAGGGGTAGTCAAACAGTATGCCATAAGTGGAGTTGACCCTAATATTATGGGGATTGGGCCTGTTCCTGCGACTCGTAAAGTGCTTGAAAAAGCAGGGTTGGCTCTTAAAGACATAGATTTAGTTGAAATTAATGAAGCTTTTGCCGCTCAGGTACTTGCTTGCAACCGTGAACTGGAAATTCCAGAAGAAAAATTAAATGTAAATGGCGGGGCAATCGCACATGGACATCCACTCGGTGCAACTGGAGCAATATTGGCCACGAAAGCAGTCTATGAATTAAAGAGATCAGGTAAAAACCGGGCATTAATTACAGCGTGTATTGGCGGTGGTCAAGGCATAGCAACAATTATTGAACGCGGCTGATTAAGAAAGGGAGGTGGCAGGTACATGGTGATGCAGCAGATTTTAAATGGCCTGACTATAGGAAGTGTTTACAGTTTAGTAGCGCTTGGTTTGACGCTTGTATACGGAATTCTTCATGTTCCAAATTTTGCTCACGGTGCCTTATATATGGTTGGAGGCTATGTCACTCTAATGGTAATGACGGTTTCTGGAGCTCATTATTGGATTGCGGTATTAGCATCAGCACTAGTTGTTGCCCTAATGGCTGTATTGATGGAAAGAATTGTATTTAATCCTCTTCGAGATGCTCCGCCTATTCACGATAAAATTGCTGCTATTGGTATTTTATTATTTTTAGAAGCTTTAGCGCAGTTAATGTGGGGCGCGGAATTTCGTAATATGCCAACTCCTTATAACGAAGTAGTAAATATCGGCGGTATGACAACTACAGTGCAGCGGCTGCTTGTGATTGGAGCTTCGGCCCTTATGATGGTTCTTCTATATTTATTTTTGAAAAAAACAATGATTGGAGCTTCCATCATAGCAATGGCTCAAAACAGAAAAGGTGCGTTTTTAGTCGGAATTAATGCAAACAAAGTAGCAATGATGACATTTGCAATTTCTGGGATTCTTGCTGCAGTAGCGGCTTCATTGGCTTCTCCAATTAACCTTGTATTTCCTGGTATGGGACACCTCGTTATTTTAAAAGCATTTGTCATTATAATCATTGGCGGAATGGGAAGTATTCCAGGGGCTATCTTGATGGGATATGTACTTGGCCTTGCTGAAGGCTTCGGTGCTACTTACATTTCAAATGATTATAAAGACCTTATTGCGTTTTTATTGCTGGTAATCATTCTTTCCATAAAACCAAAAGGTCTGTTTGTAAAGGGGGTTCACTAATTGAAGCAATTAATGACCCAGAGAAACGGACTAATAGGGCTTGTACTGTTGGCCATTTTGTTTCCTTTTATGCTAGGCCAAAACCAATATGTTCTTCACGTTATAACGCTTGGATTTATTTGGACAATTGCTGTGTATGGAATGAATATAATTGCTGGCTACACAGGGTATTTATCTCTTGCTCATGCTGGTTTCTTTGCCATTGGTGCCTATTCGGTCGGCCTTCTTTCTGTTAAAGCAGGAATTGGTTTTTGGCTTGCCCTTCCACTTGCGCTGATGATCACTACGATGGCCGGCTTCTTGATTGGACTTATTGCTTTGCGTACGGAAGGTCACTTTTTTGCCATTTATACCTTAATTGTCGGCTACATCATCTACCTTCTGATTGACAAATGGGATAGCTTAACGGGTGGTGTACGCGGTCTGATAGGGATTCCAGCCCCAGATCCAATCGGTCCGATTTCGTTTAACAGTGGGTTGTCTATGTATTATCTTGTTTTATTTTTTTTGATTGTTTCTATCTTCTTGGCTGTAAGAATTGTTCATTCCTTGACTGGAAGAACATACATCGCGATTCGAAACAGTGAAGAACTGGCGCAGACTTTAGGGATTTCAACAATGAAGCAAAAGCTGATTTCCTTTGTTGTATCTTCTTTTTTTGCAGGCCTGGCTGGAGGATTATACGCTTCCTTTACTCAATTTATCGGTCCAGATATCGCTTATACGACAGCCGTATTTGATATGCTTATGTATTTGCTTGTAGGCGGCATTGGTACGCTGGCAGGACCGCTTGTTGGTACGCTCACTATTGTATGGCTGACTCAGCAGCTGCAGTTTCTTCAGGAACTTAGAATGCTGATTTTTGGTCCGATTTTAGTGCTTTTAATTATTTTTTATCCCCACGGCTTGGTAGGCGGATATATGATGTGGAAGCAGAAACGAATTTTGAAGAAAAAAAAGAAACAAAAAAATTCGATAGATTATACCGGGCATACAGGCGAAACACACCAGCGTGTAAAGGAGGGGTAAGGCCGATGAATATTATTGAAACCAGTAAATTAACGAAATCATTTGGAGGGTTGAAGGCTGTTCAAGAAGTAGATTTCGAGATAGAAAAAGGTGCCATTACAGCAATTATTGGACCTAATGGGGCAGGGAAATCCACCTTTTTCAACTTGATCAGCGGTTTTCATCGTCCTACTTCTGGTAGTGTGGTTTTCAATGAAACGGACATAACGAAAAAACCCGCTCATAAAATTGCAAGATTGGGAGTCGCAAGGACCTTTCAAACCACAAATTTATTTGAACAATCAACCGTTCTCGACAATGTGATTGTAGGACATCGTCTCCGAACTAAAGCAGGATTGTTTGATGCCATTTTTAGAACACCTAGAGAAAAACGAGAAGAACGTCAAGCGAAGGAAAAAGCAGAAGAAATGCTGGAATTTTCAGGGTTAACGGATCTGGCATATCAGCCGGCAGGTTCTATTTCCCAGGAAGCAAAAAAACGAACAGCAATAGCACTTGCGCTTTCAACAGATCCAGACATTGTTTTTTTAGATGAGCCGGCTGCCGGAGTAAACCCTGATGAAACCGACGGCCTCGCAGCTCTCATGAGGAAAATTGCTGAAAACGGAATTACGGTTTGTACTATTGAACATAAAATGCAGATGATTATGAGCCTTGCTGACAAGATTATGGTCTTAAATCAAGGTAAGAAGATTGCTGAAGGTACTCCCGAAGAAGTGCAAAATAATAATGCTGTAATCGATGCTTATTTAGGAGGGGATGCTGTTGCTGAAGCTCAATAATGTCTCCGTACATTATGGTCCGTTCCAGGCGTTGGAAAAAATCACGATGAACGTACAGGAAGGGGAGCTTGTTGTTCTTCTTGGTGCTAATGGAGCCGGCAAAAGTACTATTTTTGATACGATCAGCGGCCTTCATAAACGAAGTGAAGGAGATATTCTTTTTCTAGACAAAAGAATAGACGGATTATCTGCCAATCGCATTGTGAGACAAGGTATTGTTCAATGTGCTGAGGGAAGAAAGCTGTTTCCTGAGATGACAGTATTAGAGAATTTAAAAATGGGCGGATATGTGATCCGTAAGAATAAAAAGGAAATGAAAGAGGCATTTGAACGAGTCTACGAACTGTTTCCTATTTTAGAAGAAAAACGAAATAATCCAGCAGGTTCATTAAGCGGCGGACAGCAGCAAATGCTTGCTATCGGAAGAGCATTAATGCGGAAGCCAAGACTTCTTATGCTTGACGAACCATCGATAGGTTTAGCCCCTTTGGTAGTGGAGCAAATGTTTCACATCATTGAGCAGATCAACCAAGAAGGTACGACTGTATTGCTTGCTGAACAAAACGCCAGCGCAGCATTAAAAATAGCAGATAGAGGCTATGTAATTGAAAACGGACGTTTAATTCTTCAAGGGACCAGCGATGAATTATTTGAAAATGATGATATTAGAAAAGCATACATTGGAGCTTAAGGAAAGGAAGGAGAACTTAGCGTAATTTAGCTTTTAATGAAAAGAAAAAATAAAAAAGGGAGGCAATTTCAATGAAAAATTTGAGGGGTAGCGCGCTTATTTACTTTGTGTTGTTGTTTCTGCTTGTATTCTTAACTGCATGTGCTGAAGGCACTGTTTCTGATAGTGAATCAGCTGAATCAGAAGAAGGAACTCAAGAAGAAGGAGCAAATGCAGGGGAAGAAGAGGACGTTGATGTGACAACTGGGGAAGGGACACCAGTAACTATTGGGTACAGCGGTCCGTTAAGTGGACCAGCAGCGTACTATGGTGAAAACACATTAAGCGGATTAGAGCTTGCTGCAAAAGAAATCAACGAAGAGGGCGGTTTTGAAATCGATGGAGAGAAATACGAGATTGATCTAAAAGTTTTAGATGACCAATACCTCCCGGATGAAACAGGTTCCAATGCAAAAAGGCTAGTCCAGGAAGATGATGCTTCTATCATCTACTCCCCGCACAGCGGCGGTATTTATGCGATGCAAGTATTTAATGAGGATATGGATTTCTTAATTGCAGCTTATACCAGTGAACCTGGGGTGACAGACAATGATAATTCTTTAACGATGCGGATCCCGCCTCGTTATGACGGATATATTGAACCATTTACAGAATATGAGATGGACCGCTTTGGTGACAAGATTGCATTTTTGCCTACTTCTACACAATACGGGAAAGACTGGGCGGAAATGTTAAAGCCTGTATGGGAAGAAAAAGGCGGAGAAATCGTATATGAAACTTCTATTGACTTTAACAAGGAAACAGACTTTTTTACGATCTTATCTAATGCTTTACAGAATGACCCTGACGTCATGTTTGTAGGCGGTCCTTCTGAGCCGACAGCGAAAGTCATTAAACAGGCTCGTGAACAGGGATTTGAAGGCGGATTTATCGTAATGGACCAGGCGAAACTAGATGAAATGGCTGCTGTTTACGATGGGGAATATGATATTTTTGAAGGTTCTGTTGGGGTATTGCCACTAAGAGAATCAGATTTCCCTGGAACAGACCAATTTATTGAAACCTATCAGTCAGAATATGACAAAATGCCAGGGTCTGAAGCAGGTTTCCATTACGTTTCCTTATATATTTTAGTAGAAGCAATGAAAGCAGCGGGAACGGTTGAAGATACAGGGGCTATTAGAGACCATATTGAAGATGGAATACATGCACTGCCAGAAGAAAAGCAAGTTTACACTATTGGAGGCATAGATGACTGGGGTGGTTTTACTTCTGAATATCGTTTGGGAGTAGTAGAAGACGGTACCGTAGAAGAGATTGTAATAGAGGAATAGATGAATCAATAGATAGACATCGAAATGGAGGAACGAAAGATGGAGCTTCGCTTAACCGATGAACAGCGGATGGTACAAAAAACAATACGTCAGTTTGTTGAAAAAGAATTAATGCCTTTAGAAAATGATGTGTTAAGAAATGAAAGAGCAGGAAAACCAGGGATTTCAGCTGAAAAATTAAAAGAACTTCAGGATAAAGCGAAAAAAGCAGGTTTTTGGGGAATCAATACTCCGGAAGAATACGGCGGAGCAAATCTTGGACAAATGATGATGGCGCTCGTGGCTATGGAAATTTCTAAAACGTTTGTCCCCTTCACATTTGGGGGATCAGCAGACAATATATTGTATTATGGAAATGAAGAACAAAAAAAGCGTTATTTGATTCCTACAATTAATGGCGAGAAAAAATCATGTTTTGCTATGACCGAACCTGGAGCTGGTTCAGACACAAGAAATATTAAAATGACTGCTGTAAAAGATGGCAGCGAATGGGTGCTGAATGGGGAGAAAACTTTCATAACCGGTGGGAATGAAGCTGATTTTGTTATGGTCATTGCAGTGACCGATAAAGAAAAAGGAAGAGATGGTGTCACTTGTTTTATCGTAGACCGTGATATGGGCTGGAAATCTGAGTATATAGATACGATGGGAGAGTGGGGGCCGGCGGCTCTGATTTTTGATAACGTCCGGGTTCCTGAAGAAAATATCCTGGGGGAATTACATGGTGGTTATAATTTAGGGCTCGAATGGATCGGCTTTGCAAGATGGATTGTCGGTGCGAGAGCAGTAGGAGCGGCAGAACGTCTGCTCCAAATGGCCATTGATTACTCTCAGGAACGTAAGACATTTGGTAAACCTATTGCTGATAGACAGGCAATTCAATGGATGATAGCTGATTCAGCTGTAGAAATTGAAGCTGCAAAATGGCTCGTATTAAATGCTGCCTATACCCTGGATAATGGTGAGGATAATAGGCACCTTGCTTCGATGGCTAAATTATACGGAGCAAACATGGGTAATAATGTAGTGGACCGGGTGCTGCAAATTCACGGGGGAATGGGATACACTAGAGAACTTCCGATTGAGCGCTGGTACAGAGAAGCACGTCTTTGGAGAATATATGACGGGACAGACGAAATTCAAAGATTAATTATTTCACGAAACTTATTAAAAGGGCATGTGAAATTAGGAGAATTTATTTAAAATAATCTAGGAGCTGTTCCACTCGGAACGGCTCTTTTTTTGTTTAGGAAATTATGTTTTTACAAGTTGTGGATAACTATCTTCATATTGTTTGATCCGCGTCTAGGTTCAGCACCCAGCCTCTCGGGGTTAAATGTTCTCCAGTCATGAAAGGCAAAGAGCGCCTTTCATGACTGAAGAACATTACCTGTCGAGGCTGATCAGGGCGCTTGCGCTTTTGTTCCGGGTGCTTAGACATATCTTTTTGTAATGTCCCCTGCGACAATAGAGATATTTTTACATAAAGAAGGAGTTGTTAGAGCTGGGAAAGAAAAGGATAGGAGAAAACCTTGATCATTTGCTTTACTTATTTTCAAAATCCATAAGGAAAGGATTGAAAAATAGTGAAAGCAACAGTAATAGATACCCTTCAGGACAGCCCTTTTGCTTTTTTTCAAACAAATAAAAAAGGAACAATTATTGATTTAAATCAGGAGGCCAGAGAGCTGTTTCCTGAACAATTTCAAAAAGGAGAAAATGTTTATGATTTTTTTGAAAAGTTTGAACCGGAAAAAGACATGTTCGTAACAGAAGCAGCTAAAAAAAATTTTTAATTTTTCCAAAGAAAAGGAAAGAAGACGAAAACAATACTTTTTATTTAGCTGTACCTGGGGAATCCTATGCGTTAATGCAGAAAAAAATAGATGAACTAAATAAGATAAACCATGAATTAGACGCAATTATTGAAAATTCTTACGATGGTATTTATATCACAGATAATAAAGGAAATACGTTAAAAACCAATTCTGCCATTGAACGTATTTCAGGGATTCCAAAGCATTATTATTTAGGGAAGAATATTCATGATTTAATTAAACGAGGCATCCTAAAAGAATCTGTATCAATGAAAGTACTGGAGGCAAAAAAAACAGTAAATGTGGTACAGAAGAATTTTAACGGAAAAGAGACTTTAATGACGGGAAGTCCTGTATTTAATGAGGAAGGTGAAGTAGAAAAGATCGTAACAAATATACGGGATTTAACCGAATTGAACGACCTTCATCAAAAATTAAATGAGGTTAAAAAACTAAATAAAGAATATAAAAAAGAACTGGAAAAATTGAAAGCGCATACGAAGCAGGATCCGGATGTCGTAGTAAAGAGCAAAAAAATGAATGAATTGTTTACGACCGTTGAACGGCTTGCCAATGTGGATACAACAGTTTTATTTTTAGGTGAAACCGGCGTGGGGAAAGATGTTTTGGCCCGCCATTTATACAGGGTAAGCAATCGAATAGATAAAGGCAAATTTGTCAAAATTAATTGCGGCGCTATTCCTAAAGAATTGTTAGAGTCGGAACTTTTTGGTTATGAGGGTGGTGCATTTTCCGGAGCGAGCAAAAATGGGAAACCAGGTGTATTTGAAATGGCTCATAAAGGAATGCTTTTCCTCGATGAAGTTGGAGAAATGCCAGAACCCTTGCAGGTGAAGCTTTTAAGAGTACTTCAGGAAAAAGAAATTCAACGCGTGGGGGGGACTAATTCAAAAAAGGTAGATGTTCGCGTAGTAGCGGCAACCAATAAAGATTTGAAAAAGATGGTTCAAGAAGGGAAATTTCGAGAGGATCTTTATTATAGACTTCATGTTGTACCGGTATGGATTCCTCCTTTACGAGAAAGACGTGATGATATATTACCTTTAGTACAAAGTTTTGTCGAAAAATATAATAAAAAATATGAATTGTCGAAAGTGCTGGATCGTTCGTTGAAAGAATTTTTTTATCGCTATGACTGGCCTGGCAACGTCAGAGAACTATCAAATGTAGTGGAGCGTCTTATGCTGACAGTACCCTCGAAGGAATTAAAGATGGAAGATTTGTCAGAGGATTACCGGCAAACCCAGCATGTAAGCCCGGAACCAACCGTCCGCCCTCTGAAAGAGGTTGTCGAAGAAGCAGAATACGAAACATTAAAAATTGCAGCAGAAAGATGCGGCACGACCTATGAAATTGCTAAGCAATTGGAAACAAGTCAGGCTACTATTGTTCGAAAGTTGAAAAAGTATCAATTGACTGCTAGATTGAAAAATAATTAATACATTATTGAATTAAAATTCAAAAATGAATGACAGGGAAGTAAATAATAACAAAGTAAATGATTCAAAATTGAATTGCGACGAAAAAAGTATGTGTTAAATTCTTTATCTGTTTAAAAAAATCTAAGATTTACTTCTGTTAAAACGGTTAATCTGTTGCAAAAACTCACCAGCTGGTGAGTTTTTTTATTGTTTAGGAAATTATGTTTTTACAAGTTGTAGATAACTATCTCCATATTGTTTGATCCGCGTCTAGCTTCAGCGCCCAGCCTCTCGGGGTTAAATAACCTCCAGTCATGAAAGGCAAAGAGCGCCTTTCATGACTGAAGAACATTTACCTGTCGAGGCTGAACAGGGCGCTTGCGCTTTTGTTCTTGGCATAAATCTTGCTTTTATAAATAGGAGGAGAGATATTTTGCAGACGAGGAGGAGTATTATGGCAGTTATGACAGATGAAGTGGCGCAAATGAAAACAATGGTACGAAATTTTATAGAAAATGAAGTAGACCCTTTTGCTCAGCAAATAGAAGAGGAAGATGAAATTCCCCCTCATTTAGTCGAAAGTGCCAAGCAAATTGGATTATTTGGAATAAGCATTCCAGAAGAATATGGAGGTATTGGACTAAATGCAAGAGGAAAAGCCGTCGTACTTGAACAGCTTGGACGAACCCACAATGGATATGCTTCGTTAATCAGCGCTCATACGGGTATCGGGAGCACGGGATTAGTAAAAATGGGATCTGAAAGGCTGAAGCAGAAATATTTACCTGAAATGGCAGCAGGCAGCTTAATTGGAGCATTCGCTTTGTCCGAACCAGGCGCAGGTTCTGATGCAACCAATCTTTCTACAACGGCTGAAAAGAAAGGCAGCGAGTGGATAATCAATGGAATGAAGCATTTTATCACAAATGGACCGATTGCGGATGTCATGACCGTTTTTGCGGTAACTGATAAAGAAAAAGGAGCAAAAGGTGGAATTACAGCATTCTTAGTTGAAAAAGACTTTACAGGCTTTATTGTTGGCAAAAACGATAAAAAGATGGGGCTTCGCGGTTCATCGACTTCTCAGATTATTTTTGAGGATTGTGCAGTACCTGAAGAAAATGTTATTGGAGAGGTCGGTTTAGGTTATGTTAATGCTTTACGAATTCTTGGGGGGGGGACGTATCGGTCTGGCAGCTCGGACAGTAGGTTCATGTGACAAGCTGATTGAGATGTCTGCTGCTTATGCAAAGCAGCGTATTCAGTTTGGAAAACCGATTGCAGAGAATCAAGGAATTCAGTGGATGCTTGCTGATATGGCAACAGAAACAGAAGCAGCCAGGCAGCTTACTTTAAAGGCAGCAGAGTTGATTGATGATGGAAAAAAAGCAATAAAAGAAGCTTCTATGGCAAAAATGTATGGCTCAGAAGTATTTAACCGGGTTGCAGATAAAGCAGTTCAGATTCACGGAGGAATGGGTTATGTCGCAGAATATCCGATTGAACGTTTTTACCGCGATGCAAGAATTACGAAAATTTATGAAGGAACCAACGAAATTCAGCGTATGATCGTCTCCCGCCAAGTGTTAAATGAAGTTTAATAAATAAGAAAGGAGGCAGAGTTAGTGAAAAGGTGGCATACATTTTATCCGGAAAATATACCGAAGAAAGTCGATATTCCCTGTATGCATGTGTATCAAATGCTGGAAATATCTGCTGGCGAATATCCTGGCGAGACAGCAGTGATAGACAGAGAAACAGAGTGGACTTATGGGGAGCTGAAGGATAAAGTGGACCGGCTTGCGGCTGCTCTATATGAAAATGGATTAAAAAAAGGAGATAGAGCTGTACTTATGTTTTTGAATTCGGCAGAATATATTTTGGCTTATTATGCGGTGCTGCGTCTTGGAGGAATTATTGTTCAAGTTAATCCCATGTATGAAAAAGAAGAATTGGAATACTTACTTGAAAACTCAGGAGCAAGCTGGTTTTTTGGAATGCATGCTCAAAAGTCTAAAATCGATGCTTTATCTTACAAACCGATGTTAAAAACAGTTTATGTCGGGAGACAAGAAGGAAAAGAAGCAAACGTCTATGACTTTTATTCTTTACTAGATTCCGTTTCCTGGCCAAACCTCCCTAAAATAGATATACAGCCAAAAGAGGACCTAGCAGTGCTTCAATATACGGGAGGTACGACCGGACGAAGCAAAGGCGTTATGCTTACTCATTATAATCTGGTAGCAAATGTGTACCAAAGCTACTCTTTTACTATACAGGGACTGAAACGTCCTGGAGAACGAGTACTGGCAGTCTCTCCATTTTTTCATGTGTATGGAATGACTGGCGTCTTGAATTTAGGTATATTTCGTGCCTCTGCTGTAATTTGTGTGCCGAGGTTTCAAGTTAACAACATGCTTGCAACGATAAAAAAAACGAGGCCGACACTTTTTTCCGGAGTACCGACCATGTATATTGCTCTTTTAAATCATCCTGATGCTTCTAGTGACGCTTTATCCTCATTAAAAATTTGCATCAGCGGCTCAGCGCCAATGCCAGTGGAGTTAATGAAACAATTTGAAACGAAAACTGATTCGCCTATTATTGAAGGCTATGGTTTGTCGGAATGTTCTCCTGTTACACACCGCAACCCTTTAGGAGAGCATCGTAAACCCGGCAGCATCGGGATCCCTCTGCCCAATACGGATGCTCAAGTAGTAGATCAGCACACGGGGGAAAAAGAGATGCCCGTTGGAGAAGTAGGAGAGTTAGTGATAAAAGGACCGCAAGTGATGAAAGGGTATTGGCGCAATGAGGAAGAGACAGACATAGCACTTCGTAATGAATGGCTTTTCACAGGCGACTTGGCTGTTATGGATGAAGAAGGTTATTTCTTTATAGTCGGAAGAAAAAAAGACTTGATTATTGCAAGCGGTTACAATATTTATCCATCAGAAGTGGAGGAAGTTATCTACGAGCACCCTTCTGTAAAAGAAGCATGTGTGTTCGGAGTGCCTAGTTCTTATCGCGGCGAGACTGTAAAAGCAGTTATAGTTCCAAAAGATGGCATGAATATAGATGCCGAGGAAATCATGGAATGGTGCAGCGGCAAAATCGCTCGTTATAAGGTCCCAAAAGAAGTCAGTTTCCGAAAAAAGCTTCCAAAAACAACGGTTGGAAAAATACTCCGCCGCAAACTGATGGAAGAAGAAGCAGAAAAAACGAAATAAAAGGAGAGCAGGTAAATGAGTGCAGAAAATATAAAAAAAATCAGTCTGATCGGTTCCGGGATCATGGGATCTCAAATTGCCATGGTGGGTGCTTTGGCAGGATTTGATGTTGTTCTTCAAGATATTGAAGAAAAGAATTTAAAAAAGGCTGAGAAAGAACTTAGGAGCCGTCTGGAACGAAGAGTCAGTAAAGGGAAGCTTGCTCAAGACGAATTAGAGCAGACTTTCAGCCGGTTAACTCTCACCTCATCCTTAGAGGAAGCAGTTACGAATACTGATTTTGTCATAGAAGCGATTGTGGAAAAAGTAGACATAAAAAGAGCAGTTTTTAAGGAAATTGATGCACTGGCCCCTGGGAATGCAATTCTTTCAACGAACAGCTCTACTATAGTAAGTTCAAAACTGGCTGATGCGACAACAAGGCCAGAGAAAGTATGTAATTTTCACTTTTTTAACCCTGCGCTCGTTATTGAAATGGTAGAAGTAGTGAAAGGTCCTCATACTTCGGAGGAAACGGCGAATACTGCGTTTCATCTCGCTAAAAAACTTGGTAAAACACCTATCCTTTTAAAGAAGGAAATCTCCGGATTTGTGGCAAACCGGATTCTTGGAAAGCTGATGAATGAAGCTATTTATCTTTATGAAAATGGATATGCTACCGCAGAAGAGATAGATCTCGCTTGCACAAAAGCATTAAATCATCCAATCGGCCCGTTTGCGCTTATTGATTTAACCGGACTCGATATACATTACAACGTACGTATGCAGCGTTATGAAGAATCAGGAAATCCAGAAGATAAACCAGCTGAAACGATTATAGAAAAGGTCAACAAGGGGGAATTTGGACGAAAAACAGGAAAAGGATTTTACGTATACTCTTAACTTTGAGAAGAGGAGTGAATTAACATGGAATTTAATAATATCTTGCTCGAAAGGAAAGATCAGCTGGCGTTTATTACTATTAACCGCCCAGAAGTACGTAATACGTTAAATAAAAACACTTTAGAAGAAATAATCATGGCACTTGAACATATCAGACAAGATCATGAAACAGGGTGTCTTGTGTTTACAGGAAGCGGAGAAAAGTCATTTGCAGCTGGGGCAGATATTGCACAGTTGGAGAAAAAATCCGGTATAGATGCCTTAAACCCAAGCGGAATGCAGGAAGTTTATGATAAGATTGAAAGTTTTGAAAAGCCTACGATTGCAATGGTAAATGGTTTCGCACTGGGAGGCGGATGTGAACTAGCCATGTCCTGTGATCTCAGAATTGCTTCAAAAAATGCTAAATTTGGTCTTCCGGAATTGAACTTATCTATTATACCTGGAGCAGGCGGCACCCAAAGATTAGCTAGACTGATAGGAAAAGGCAAAGCAATGGAATGGATACTTACCGGCAAAATTGTTGCGCCGGAGGAAGCATATCAATTTGGACTAGTTAGCGAGGTAACAGAACCAGATGAATTGCTTGCAACAACGAAAGAGTGGGCATCATCCATTATGGCAAAAGGGCCTTTGGCAGTACATCTGGCAAAGCTTTCTGTCAACCTGGGTTATGAAACAGACATGAAAACAGGCCTTGCGATTGAAAAATTATCCCAGGCGGTCCTGTTTGACTCTGATGATAAGACAGAAGGAACGAGAGCTTTCATAGAAAAAAGAAAACCAGCTTTTAAAGGAATTTAGACTTAGACTATGAGAGAGGAGGAGCAGTTTTTGGAAGAAGTAGTAATGGTCAGTGCTGTTAGAACTCCCGTCGGACGTTTTGGAGGCACGTTAAAGGATATAAACTCCGGAGAGTTGGCATCTATTGTCATAAAAGAAGCATTAAAGCGAGGTGGAGTCTCACCTGAGCAGGTTGATGAAGTTATTTTAGGGGAAGTTTGTCAGACGACTGAATCTTCAAATGTCGCCCGTGTCGCTGCGCTTCGAGCTGGTGTTCCTGAACAGTCGCCCGCTTTTACGGTGAATCGCTTATGTGCTTCTGGCATGCAGGAGGTAGGCGGTACAGAAAATATGAGCAGAGCACCCTTTTATTTAAGAAATGCACGTTTCGGCAACGGAAATCCAACTGTTGTTGACTCTAACACAGAAAACGGACAGCAGCCCCAGGAACTGTATGGCTCTCATCTAGGAATGGGAGTTACGGCAGAAAATATAGCGGAAAGGTACAGAATATCACGAGAAGATCAAGACCAATTTGCATATGAAAGTCAGCGAAAAGCAGCAGAGGCGATTAATCATAATAGATTTCAAGATGAAATCGTGCCAGTAGAAAAGCAAGAAGAAAAAAAGAGACAATTGTACACCAATTTACCATCAGAAAAAGTTAATGTAAACGGCGGCGCAATTGCACTGGGTCACCCGTTAGGAGCAACTGGCTGCAAGATAATGACTAGTCTTGTTCACGAAATGAAGAAAAGGCAAGAAAAATATGGCATTGCAACGCTATGTGTCGGCGGAGGAGAAGGTATGGCTGTGTTATTAGAAAGAATATAGTGAATTTATTAAAAGGTTATCCTGCTGGATAGCCTTTTTTATTTAACTATATAACCATTTATATATGAAGGAAAACTCTTCGTTTAAAGAGAAATAATAAGTATTATATTCACTGAAAATAAGTTGAACTGTAACGGAAAGGGAGAGGCCGTTGATAACGAAGTTTGTAGCTCCTGAGATTATCTTTGGTGAAGAGGCGATACAGCAAACAGGAGAGAGCTTTCTTCGACTGGGAGCTCAAAGAGTACTGGTTGTAAGCGACCATGGTGTGGCTGAAGCGGGTTGGGCGGAAAAAGCAATGAACAGCCTTAAAGATGCTTCATTAACCTATGTTTCTTATTTTGAAGCTACCACAAACCCGCAAATTAAAGAAGTGGAAAAAGGAGCTCAAATCTATCAAGAGAATGAATGTGATGCTGTGCTTGGTGTTGGTGGAGGAAGTGCCCTTGATGTGGCAAAATCAATAGCTATATTAGTTAGTAATGGAGGAAATATAGAAGATTATGAAGGAATCGATAAAATAAAAAAACCTCTGCCGCCAACAATAATGATTTCCACAACCTCTGGTTCTGGCTCTGAAGTATCTCAATTTGCCATTATTTTAGATCCAGTCAAGAAAAAGAAAATGACGATAGTTTCGAAATCACTTGTCCCAGATATAGCTATCATTGATCCCTTTACCTTAATGACAAAGGATAGCTTATTAACTGCGGCTACCGGGCTCGATGTCTTGACCCATGCAATTGAAGCTTATGTGAGCGTAGCAGCTACTCCATTAACAGACGTACAAGCAATACAATCTATGGAATTGGTAGAACAATACCTCCGCCCTTCTGTCGCTTCAAAAACCAATTTGGAAGCAAAAAAAGCTATGGCTATGTCAAGTTTGCAGGCAGGGTTGGCTTTTTCAAATGCAATACTCGGTGCAGTGCACGCCATGTCCCATGCGATTGGAGGGCAATATAAGCTGTCCCATGGAGAAATAAACAGCATTTTACTGCCTCATGTGATGGAATTTAATTTTATTGCTTCGCCTGAAAGATTTTGTCACATTGGAAGTATTTTTTGTAAATTAAACGTTACTGAAAAGCGGTTAGATTTAGGACGTGCTGCTATTACAGCTATAAGGAATTTAGCTGACGATATTGGAGCACCAAAAACCCTGAGGGAAGCAGGGTTGAAAAAACCAGATTACTCCCTTATGGCAGATATTGCTCTTAATGACGCATGTATGGTGACAAATCCCAGAGATATTACCAAGAAAGACATTGAACAATTGTTACAAGATGCTTACTAAAAGGAGAGGAAGCATGTTTCACGAAAAGGAAGCAATTATTGAGAAACTAACTGGGGTAAAGTCCTCCAAAAAGAGCTATTATACTGAACTCAAAAGCACTATTGTAGAATTAGAAAGAAAAAATAAAAAGCTTGAAATTTTAAGCGACCTTGCAAAAGGATTTCATGTTCATAGACCTATAGAAGAATCATTAGAACGAGTAATCAGTCAATTATATGAAATGTATTCTATGCAGCGAATCAGTCTTTCTTTATTAATAGACGGAGAACTTCAACTGCAAAGTATGTATCCTGATATTTTAGCACCTTTTCCAATTGGGACTGTTTTTCCAAAGGAAAAATCTCTATATTGGAAAGCAGCTGACCGAGACATTATTGTTATTCATGAATTTGATGATTCAGTTATTCGGTTTAAAGAAGAAAAAGCTCTCGCGAGTATTAATATTTATCATTTATGTATTGTTCCTTTGATTGTAAAAGGAGAGTTAGTAGGAGTGCTTTCTTTTGGAAGTGCAAATAGAATAAACTATGATGTTTCAGATATAGAGTTTTTAAGGCAGCTTTCTGATCATTTAGCGGTTTTGGTAGAAAATGCAAGATTGTATCAGGCAGTTCTTCAAGGAAAAGACGAGTGGGAACAAACTTTTCAAGCTGTGGCGGATGTTCTAATGGTAACTGATCGGAAACAGCAGATTGTCCGCTGCAATAAAGCTGCAAACCTTTTTTTTGATTTAGATAATGAAAAGCTGTTAGGTCATACTTTTCACGAGTTAGTATGCAGAGAGTCCCACCAACCTTGTCCATTCGAAGATACGTTTAATACGAATGACATGATAAATTATCAAATAACATTACAACCCGAAAGAGTTTGTGATATACAAACATTTCCTGTTATAGATGAGTCGGAAACAAGCATTGGAATGGTGATTTACATTAAAGACATTACCGAAAAAATAAGAACTCAGGCGCAATTACAGCATTCTGGAAAGCTTGCAGCAATCGGTGAAATGGCAGCAGGGGTTGCACATGAATTAAACAGTCCACTTACCGCTGTTCTTGGGAATACACAATTGTTAAAACGTTCCCTGCAAAGAGAAGAACCAAACTTCAAATTAGTCGAAGGTATTGAGAAAAGTGGAAACCGGTGCAAGACAACGATTAAAAATTTATTATCTTTTTCTAGACCTGAAAAAAATGAAACAATGCTATGTTCGTTTCAACAGGCAGCAGAAGATGTGTTGAGCTTAATTGGTTTTCAAATTGAAAGAGAACAAATTGCGTTCAAAAAAGAATTTGTTTTTGACTTGCCTCTAGTTGAAGGGAGTCCGCACCAAATTGAACAAATTCTAATAAACCTATTGTTGAACGCTAAAGATGCTCTTCTTAGTCAAGAACAGAATAATAGGGTTATTACAATAGCAACAGGGTTAATGGAATATTCTAGAGAAATAGGAATTTATATTTCTATTGAAGACAATGGTATTGGGATGGGCGAAGACATTTTGAATAATATATTTAAGCCATTTTATTCAACGAAGAATACTCAAGAAGGTACGGGGCTTGGACTTTCAGTCAGTATAGATATTGCTAAGTCTCATAATGGCACTATATTAGTCAACAGTGAGAAAGGCAGCGGCAGCGAGTTTATCCTTTGGCTTCCACATAAAGGGGGGGGAGTCCATGAATATACTTACGGTTGATGATGATAGAGAAATCTTAGATTTTTTTAATCATTTATTAGATTCAAAAGGTTACAAATTATATTTTGCTCATGATAAAAAGTCAGCCGAGGATATTATAAAGAAAAGGACGCTGGATATTGCTTTTATAGATTTGAAATTGCCTGATGTATCTGGTTTAGACCTTTTAAAAAAATTAAAACAAACGTATCCATCATGCAAAGTTGTTATGATGACAGGTTACAGTACGGTACAGACTGCTGTGGAAGCAATCAAGCTAGGAGCGGAAGATTATATTGAAAAGCCATTTGAAGATATAACTCATATAGAAAAAGTAATCCTTCCTGAGAAAAACAAGCAGGACGTGGCCTTTTTCGTTCAGCTTGCCGAGCAAAACGGATTGCTTGTTGGGAAAAGCGAACGTATGAAAGAAGTGGTGCGTATTGCTTCAAAATTTGCTGCCAAAAATCTTAATATATTGATTAATGGAGAAACGGGCACGGGAAAAGAAGTGATGGCAAAATATATACATGAGGCGGCCAATAAGCATAAAGATGAAGCACCTTTCTTTGCATTAAATTGCGGAGCTTTAGCTGAACAAGTATTAGAGAGCGAATTATTTGGACATGAAACAGGAGCTTTTACAGGAGCAACGAAAAGACGAAAAGGGTATTTTGAACTTGCTTCTAACGGAACGCTTCTCCTAGATGAAATTGGTGAAGCGGGAATGGCCATTCAAGTAAAACTTTTAAGAATCTTAGAATCTAAAGAATTTATGCGGGTGGGAGGGGAGAGAATTCTGCGCACAGGTGCACGCATTTTATCAGCTACAAACCGTGATTTACGAAAAGAAGTTGAAAAAGATAGATTCAGGGAGGATTTGTTATTCAGGCTCGAAGCGGTAACTATTACTCTGCCTCCACTGCGTGAACGAAAAGAGGATTTATTAGAACTCTCCTATTATATTTTAAAAAAAGAGGGTCTGTCACACCTCTCAATAAGTGAAGAGGCTCTAACCCTTTTACAAGAACATGATTGGCCTGGAAATATTAGAGAGCTGACTAATGTTTTGTTAAGAGCATCAACAGAAGTAGAAGGAAATGGTAATGTCCTTTTTCCTAATCATTTGCATATTTCATTAAACTATCAATCCGGAGAATCTACTTTCCCCAATATAAAAGATAATGATATAAATCCAATTTCTCAAGAGTGGAAGTCAAGTGTATTGAAACGAATCGATAGTGGAGAAACCCTGAATTTATCACATGTAATAGAGGATATGAAAAAAGCCGAACGGCAAGTAAGCAGAGAGATTGCAAAGAAAGCCCTTCAAACGGCCAATGGAAGCCAAAAAGAAGCAGCTGAACAACTGTGCGTTAACCCGCGAAAATTAAGGTACATATTAAATGAAAAGATTTAAAAAGAAGAGAGCCGGGTTCAGCTCTCTTCTTAAAAAAAACCAAGTTTATTTTCGCTGTAACTGACAAGTAAATCCTTTGTTTGTTGGTAATGAGACAACATCATTTGATGGTTTTCTCTTCCAATACCCAACTTTTTATATCCACCGAATGCAGCGTGAGCAGGGTAGTCGTGATAACAATAAATCCAGACTCTTCCAGCTTGAATGTTGCGGCCAAAGCGATATGCTTGATTAATATTTCTTGTCCAGACTCCCGCACCAAGGCCATACAGTGTATCGTTAGCCATTTCTAAGGCTTCTTCTGGGGAATCAAAAGTGGTGACAGAAACAACAGGTCCAAATATTTCTTCCTGAAAAATCCTCATACGATTATTTCCTTTAAATACAGTAGGCTGGACATAATAACCACGAGCTAATTCACCGTTCTTACTTTGTTTCTCTCCTCCTATAAGGCACTCTGCTCCTTCTTTTTTTCCGATATCGATATAAGACATGATTTTCTCCAATTGTTCTTGAGAAGCCTGCGCCCCCATCATTGTTTCTGTATCAAGAGGGTGGCCGGTTTTAATAGCTTCTACTCGAGCTAGCGCCCTTTCCATAAAGTTATCATATATGGAAGACTGAACTAAAGCACGAGAAGGATAAGTACATACTTCTCCTTGATTTAAAGCAAACATTACAAATCCTTCCACTGCTTTATCTAAAAACGCATCGTCTTTTTCCATTACATCATCAAAAAATATGTTTGGAGACTTTCCGCCTAGTTCTAACGTGACCGGAATAATATTTTCAGAAGCATATTGCATGATCAATCTTCCAGTCGTGGTTTCTCCGGTAAAAGCTACTTTTTGAATACGGCTGCTCGAAGCCAAAGGTTTACCTGCTTCGACCCCAAAGCCATTAACAATGTTTAACACCCCTGGTGGAAGAAGATCAGCTGTGATTTCGAGCCAAATCATAATAGAGGCCGGTGTTTGTTCAGCTGGTTTTAATACAATAGTGTTGCCTGCAGCTAGAGCGGGTGCAATTTTCCATGAAGCCATCAACAGTGGAAAATTCCACGGTATGATTTGGCCTACGACACCAAGTGGTTCATGAAAATGATAAGCAACAGTGTCCTCAGAGATTTGAGAAAGGGAGCCTTCTTGAGATCAAATGGCACTCGCAAAGTAACGAAAATGATCAATGGCTAGAGGGATATCAGCATTTAAAGTCTCGCGAATTGGCTTGCCATTGTCCCAGGTTTCTGCCAGAGCTAATTTTTCCTTATGTTTTTCCATTCGATCTGCTATCTTTAGAAGAATATTTGCCCTATCCGTTGGCGAGAATGCCCCCATACATTTTTTGCATTATGTGCCGCATCCAGGGCAAGATCAATATCTTCAGAGGAGGAACAGGGGATTTTACAAAATACCTCTCCTGTAACCGGAGTTACATTCTCAAAGTATTCTCCTTTAACTGGAACTTTCCATTCGCCATTAATAAAGTTTTCATATTTTGATTGAAAGGATATAAAAGCATCCTTTGTGTTTGGATTTGCATAAAGCATAAGTGTTATAACTCCTTTCGTTGAAAAGGGGAAAAGGGTGCTTAATAAACATGCACCCTTTACATGTTCCTTAGCCCTGGTTTACTTTTAAAACAATTCTTCCATTAATTTCGCCTTTTTCCATCTGGTCAAATACATCATTTATGTCATCTAATTCTTTCGTTTCAATCATGGTTTTAATTTTGCCATGTGCTGCTAAATCTAAGCATTCTTTAAGATCTTTTCTAGTACCAACAATTGACCCTTTCACCGAAACTCCGTTAAGCACTGTATCAAAAATAGGTATAGGTAGTTCGTCGTTAGGGAGGCCGACTACTATCAGGCTGCCCCCGCGTTTTACTGAATGATAGGCCTGTTCAAAAGCCTTTTTTGTCACTGCTACACTAATAGCAGCTTGTACGCCTCCAATTTTATCTTGGATAGCTTCAGCTGGATCTTCCTTCATTCCATTAACTGTTTCATCAGCACCTAAATCTTTTGCAAGTTGCAGTTTCTCCTCCCGAATATCTACTGCAACTACATTTAATCCCATAGCTTTGGCATACTGAACAGCAACATGGCCGAGACCGCCAATCCCGTAAACAGCTACCCATTCTCCTGGTTTAGCCTCTGAGACTTTTAATGCTTTGTAAGTAGTGACTCCAGCACAAAACAATGGAGCAGCTTCATCAAAAGACAACGAGTCAGGGATTTTAGCTGTATAAGCAGCTGGAGCTTTACAATATTCGGCATATGCTCCATCAACAGAGTAACCAGCATTCAGTTGGTCCGAACAAAGAGTTTCTCTTCCTGACAGGCAATACTCACATTCACCGCAAGCAGAGTACAGCCAGGGAATTCCAACTCTATCTCCTACCTTTAACGATGTTACTCCCTCACCAACTTTTTCAACGACTCCAACCCCTTCATGACCTGGAATGAGAGGAAGAGTAGGTTTTACCGGCCAATCACCGTGTGCAGCATGTAAATCGGTGTGACATACGCCGCAAGAATGAATTTTCACTAGAATTTCCCCGTGTTCTACCTCAGGAATCGGCACATCCTTAATCTCTAGTTTTTGTCGAAACTGGTTAACAATTGCAGCTTTCATAACTTTTGTTCCTCCTTTGTATATTGTACACACTTTTTAAGTGCAAAGTTTGTGCCAAAAAACTAAATAATATATATTGTATTGAAAGTACTGTTATAAGAATGTTTTTCTCTAATGAAGTCTATTTACAGACAAATAGAATGAAAATAAATAGCCAACAAAATGTCGGCATTTATTACAAAAAAACGGCAATGCTCAATTACTTTTGGTTGACGATATCCTTTATTTATTATTCTGTGAAAAACATCACATCCTAGATTATTACAGGATTTATTAAGAGAAGAATCAAAGGAATGTAAACTCCTAGTATATTCAACCGATGAAGAATGGATGAATTAGAAGAGCTTCTTCAAACTTTGAAGCAGCAAATGCTGTTATTCAGCAGCATATAAGAAAGGCAGAAGAAGTGGATTCATACTTGAACAGCTGTCCTTGGGAAGCGGATAAGATAAGAGGTTTATTTTTCTCAAAAACCCATTCCTTTCTCCGAACTTGGAGCAATAAATGATAAAATATGTACACAGAATGCATTTTTATCATAAAAAAGGAAGGACAGAAATGAATCCCTTTAGGAAGTGTTTCTGTTTTTCTTTGATTAGGAGGAATAATACTTCCCTTACTTCCAACTACTCCTTTTTTGCTTCTCGCAGCCTACTGCTATGCCCAGTCATCGAAAAAGTTATACGAAAAGCTTTTAAGAACTAAAGTATTAGGTTCTTATATTAAAAATTATCGATCTGGAAAAGGAATCCCCGTGAAATCAAAAATACTCGCTGTCTGTGTTTTATGGATCAGCTTTTTCTACTCGATTTTCTTCATCGTTCCGCTGACATTAATACAACTACTATTGTTAATAGTAGTTGCGTATATAACCTATTACATTCTGTCGCTAAAGACATACCGCAAACAAGAGAATAGAAGTATTATTTCGTAAAACAAGAATTTTTTTTAATATAAGTACCTCTGCCTGAATAAGTTGAATGGAAGACATTTTTGAAAGTAGAAAATGAAGAGCTTTAATAAATGGGCGGAGGTGTGATTGAAATGAAAGCAGCCGTATTAGGAGCTGGGCTTATGGGGAAGGAAGTGGTAAGAGATTTATTAACCAATCCAGCTGTTACAGAGGTAGCTCTTGCAGATGTAAATATGAAAAAAGCAGATGCTGCGATTGCCCCGTTAAAAGACAACCGCCTTTCTTCTGTTTATGTAGATGCTTCAAATGAAAAACAGCTTGCTGATTTTATGAAAAATTTTGATGTGGTTGTTAACGCCCTTTTTTATACCTTCAATGAAATGGTAGCTAAAACAGCAATAAAAACAGGTGTGCATGCATGTGACTTAGGCGGTCATATTGGTGAAGCGACGGATCATATTCTGGAGTGGAAACAAGAAGCAAAAGAGGCTGGAATTACTTATATACCTGATTTAGGTGTGGCTCCTGGAATGATAAATATTTTAACAGGTTATGGCGCAGGAAAGCTCGATAAAGTTGAAAATATTAATTTGCGTGTTGGTGGACTTCCTTTACAGCCTGAGCCTCCATTTGAATACAATCATGTGTTTTCTATCGAAGGAGTCTTTGACCATTATACGGATCCATCCCTCATTATTCGAAACGGGGAGCCCACATATGTTAAACCTTTGTCTGAAATAGAGAGAATTTACTTTGAAGGGTTTGGTCCATTAGAAGCTTTTCATACATCTGGCGGTACTTCTACGCTTCCCAAAACGTTTCCTCATGTGAATAATTTAGATTATAAAACGGTCCGCTACCCAGGACATGCGGAAAAGTTTAAACTGTTTGTTGATTTGAAAATGACAGATCGCTCCTATGAGGTTGATATCGGCGGCCAAAAGGTAAAGCCAAGAGAAGTGCTGCGTGAAGTGTTGGCCCCGGTTGTTGATTTAAAAGACAAAGATGATGTTGTGTTACTGAGAGTTAGAACAGAAGGTATAAAAGATGGAAAAAATACTGCCTATGAATTTGCAATGAAAACCATCAAGGACAGGGCTTTAAACGTAACTGCAATGGCTCGAGCCACAGCTTACACTATTTCTATTGTTGCGCAAATGATGGGCAGCGGCCTCATTAATAAAAGAGGAATCTTCTGCCCAGAGGAAATCGTGCCAGGGAAAGAATACATCGATGAAATGGCAAAAAGGGAAGTTGTCATAAAAGAAACTATTAGTTAGGGAGGGGTAAACATCATGAAAGAAGTCCCTGCATATAAAAATTATATTAATGGCAAATGGAGGAGCACACAAGGAAAATGGGAGAAAGTAATCAATCCGGCAAATGAGAAAGTACTGGCAGAGGTGAACCTGTCCACTCCTTCTGAAGTTGATGAAGCTGTACTGGCAGCCAAACGAGCTCAATCCGTTTGGAAAACGGTTCCTGCTCCAGAAAAAGGCGAACTGCTTTTTGAAATATCTCAAAAACTAAAGGAAAGAAAAGAAGAGCTATCTCAATTATTAACATCCGAAAATGGCAAGCCGATTCAGGAAGCACGGGGGGAAGTTCAAGAAGCTATTGACATGGGTTTTTATATGGCAGGAGAAGGCCGGCGGTTGTTTGGGCAGACCGTACCGGCAGAGCTTCCGAATAAGCATGCGATGAGTATTCGATGCCCAGTTGGCACAGCTGGGTTAATAACCCCGTGGAATTTTCCGATTGCAATAGCAAGCTGGAAAATGTTCCCAGCAATAATAAGCGGCAATACGGTGGTGTGGAAGCCTGCTATAGAAACACCGGGGATGGCTGATGCATTTGTTCGCATTCTAGATGAATGCGGACTGCCTCCAGGTGTTGTTAATTTAGTGCATGGCACAGGAGAAACCGCAGGCAATGCAATAGTAGAGCACAGTCAGATTGATATTGTATCTTTTACAGGTTCTACAGAAACAGGACGCCTGATTGCTAGTAAAGCCGGCAGTATGCTGAAAAAGGTATCACTTGAAATGGGCGGAAAAAATGCAATTACAGTAATGGATAGTGCTGATATAGATCTTGCAGTAGATGGTATTTTATGGAGCGGTTTTGGCACAAGCGGTCAACGATGCACTGCTGCGAGCCGAATTATCGTTCACCGAGCTGTAAAAAAAGAATTAGAAAAAGTTCTTGTTAAACGAACAAAAGAGTTAATGATAGGGGATGGAGCGAAAGAAGATACTGATGTTGGCCCTGTTATCAGCCGGAAGGCCTTGGAGAGTATTCATGAATATGTGAACATTGGACGACAAGAAGGAGAGCTTCTTTGCGGCGGCCGTATTCTAGAAGGAAAACACAGTAAAGGCAATTACTATGAACCGACCGTTATAACAAACGTTCACCCTAGTGCAAGAATTGCCCAGGAAGAAATTTTTGGACCGGTCATTTCAATCATACCTGTAGAAAATTTTGATGAAGCAATGAAGGTAAACAATGATTCAGCTTATGGTTTATCAAGCTCCATATTCACAAAAGATGCAAATGAAGTCTTTCGAGCTATGCATGAAATGGATACCGGTATAGTATACGTAAACGCTGGGACAACAGGAGCTGAAATTCATCTTCCATTTGGAGGGACAAAGAAAACCGGTAACGGCCACCGTGACTCCGGAACAGCTTCTTTAGATGTTTTCACAGAATGGAAAAGTGTATATGTGGATTACAGCGGCAGCCTGCAGCGTGCTCAAATAGATAACAATTAGAAAATAACCGGGGTTTCCTAAAAGGGATTGTCTTTTGGGAAATCCTTCTATTTTGAAATAGAATATTTGGATACATACATGAAATTACAGAAAAAGTATGATATGTTTGAGGAAAGATTAGGAGGGATAGAAATGGAAAACCTCGAATGCTCCATTGCCGACGGTAAAAAAAATATAACAATTCATCCGCAAAGAATGGCGGTTTACCTCCAAAGTAAAATTGTAGAGGCTGTAGATAATAACAGGAATGTATATTATCTTTTCTTTTTTAAAAACGAATTTCTTGCCGCTTTAAAAGCTGCTAGTATACGACGGCGCTCCTACTTAGAAAAAGCTTTTAAGCACGGTATGATGTTTCCTTCTACCCACCCTTTTTGCCGGACAATTTTATCTTCTGAAACACCTTTTCAAAAACGAAGCTTTAATCAACTGCACGGTAAACTGCAGAAACAGTATACCCCCCATCAGACCGCCTATATATTAACCTTCTTCGATGCTTTCATCCCAAAGAAAAAACTTTTCAAAGACATTCAAACCTACTTTTATCAATACCGCCGAAACGGCCAATTATTTGCTGGCTACCGTATTTTATGGGTGCTGCTGGATTTTACACCAAACCACAGCTGGGTGAAACAAACAGTAAATGACTTGGAGTATGCAAAATTTAAGACTATGTATAAAGAGATGGCGGTTGAATTATGGGAAAAAGACCCCATACACATGGAAAAAGCTTTATATTTCAAACGGAAAAAAAATCCAGAAAAAGCAGAAGCACTTATCGATTTTCTTATAAATGAAAACCGCTGGATTGATGCTGCAGCCTTATTAATGAACCAGCTCATACGTACGTCTGGAATAGAGAAGTATAATCGACTTAAACAAGTTCTTGAAACTTATTACCCTAAACAGGATCTTCTGGTTGTTTTAGAAGATTTGTATCAGCGCTCTCCTTCATTAGAACCACTTCAGAAGGACTTACTTCATTACTACCTAACCTTCCAGCAACTTAATCATTCTATTTCCATAATAAATGAACATGGATTTTCACTGAATGAAGAGCAATGGACTGCTTTTGAAAATATGTTAGAAACAGTGAGCCTTGATTCAGGAAATACCCAGGTGGAGAAACTGAATACCTACATCGCCTCCCTTTTTAAAACGCAGCCTGATAAGGCAGAAATCATTCTTCAAAAATGTGTCAAACAATTAATGGAAAGGCATGACCTCTCTTACATTTCAAAATGGCTGATTCCTATAAAAGAAATTTCCTCTCGTTCATTAGTTGTTAAGCGTATCGAACAAATGAAGCAGTTAAGTGATGATCCTGATAAACAGCAGCAATTAGGCGAATTGTACTATCAATTTGACATGCTTGACCAGGCAATTGAGTGTTTCAGCTGGGAAATGGAGCTCGACAAATCTGATCCTCTTCCTGTTCGATGGCTTTCAAAAATTTACTTAGAAGCTGGAAAGGAAGAGGAGTCGAAAGCATACCAGCAACTTTTCCGAAATATGCAAAAGAAAGCAAATGCCTAATTAACCGTCAAAAACCCGCCAATCGGCGGGGTTTTTTTATTGTTTAGGAAATTATGTTTTTACAAGTTGTGGATAACTATCTTCATATTGTTTGATCCGCGTCTAGCTTCAGCGCCCAGCCTTTCGGGGGTTAAATAACCTCCAGTCATGAAAGGCAAAGAGCGCCTTTCATGACTGAAGAACATTTACCTGTCGAGGCTGATCAGGGCGCTTGCGCTTTTGTTCCTATATAAAAAATTATTTACAAACTGGGAAAAATTACTTATAATATCTGTATTATTACAAATAATACAGGCAATACAGACGGCGTATAAGGAAGGAGGGGATGTTTTGATTGAATTAGATATTAGAAGCCGAAAGCCTATTTATGAACAGCTGATTGATAATATTAAAGAACTGATTGTGACACAAGTTTTGAAGCCCGATGAAAAACTTCCTTCTGTTCGAATGCTTTCAAAAGAATTAACGATTAATCCGAATACCATACAAAAAGCTTACCGTGAACTAGAAAGGGAAGGTTATTTATATTCTGCGAACAGAAAGGGGTATTTTGTGGCGCCGATTGATTGGATCTCAAATGATAAAAAGCTCGAAGAAATCAAGGTTCAAATGCAACCGTTATTAAAAGAAGCCATTTTTTTTGGGCTGACAAAAGAAGAATTGGAGTGCTGGTTTTATGAAATAAAGGAAGGGGGAGAACCAGATGATACACATGGAAGGAATAACCAAACATTTTGAAAAAGATACGGCTGTAAAAGATCTGGATTTATCAGTCAGAAAAGGGTCAATATACGGACTTTTAGGGTCTAATGGAGCTGGAAAAACGACACTGTTAAAAATACTTACCGGGATTTATAAAACTGACAAGGGAAGTGTCTTTATTGAAAAGCTGCCAGTTTATGAAAATGTGCCATTAAAACAAAAAGTAGTTTTTATTCCAGACAGCCATTATTTTTTTCCGCAAGCAACTATAGCACAAATGGCAGACTACTATCGATCGTTTTATCCAGATTGGAATCAAGAGCGCTATCATAAGTTACAGCAGATTTTTAACATAGATCCTAATCGAAAAATACATCGTTTGTCAAAAGGGATCCAGCGTCAAGTTGCATTTTGGCTGTCACTATCCTGTATGCCAACTGTTCTAATACTTGATGAACCAATTGATGGTCTTGATCCTGTGATGCGTCAGAAAATAAAAAACCTGCTGTTTCAGGATGTGGCAGAAAGAGAACTGACGGTAGTAATCTCTTCTCATAACTTAAGAGAAATTGAAGACATTTGTGATCATGTCGGGATTATGCATAATGGCAGTGTAGTGATTGAAAAGGATTTAGATGATTTGAAGTCAGATTCTCATAAAATTCAAGTTGCTTTTTCAAATGCAGAGCATGAAGAAAACGTTCTAAAAAAACTGCACATTCTTCACAAAGAAAAGAGAGGCAGTGTACTCCTTTTAATTGTAAGGGGGAAAAAGCGAAACATTGAAGAAATTGTTCGTTCTTCAAATCCGCTGATATTTGATTTGCTGCCATTAACCTTAGAAGAAATTTTTATTTATGAAATGGGAGGGATCGGCTATGAGGTCGAAAACGTCCTTATTTAATAAAGGCGTACAAAAACAAAACATAAAACAGCATGGCTGGATCGGTCTCATTTATCTTGTAGGTTTATTATTCTCCGTCCCATTGCAAATGATTTTATTTGCTTCCGATGAAAATCAAACCCAATATAATACAATCGAGCATTTATTTGAAGTGGGTTTTCCGATACAGCTTTTGTTTGTATTTATTGTGCCGGTAATGGCTGGTATTTTTTTATTCCGATACTTACAAGTGACATCTTCAGCTGATATGATTCATAGTTTGCCAATAAAAAGAGAAGAATTATTTGGAAATCATTTAATAAGTGGTATTATGATGCTTCTCCTTCCCGTCTGGATAACTGCTCTTACCGCTTTTATTACTGTTAATTTATATACTGCTCTAGATCCTATCTCTTCAAGTGATATTTGGAGCTGGACAGTTGTGATAACAGTAATGACATTGTTTTATTTTAGTTTTTCGGTATTTGTCGGTATGATGACTGGGATGTCAGTTGCTCAGGGAATTTTGAGCTTTATCCTTTTAATGCTTCCGGCGGGGGTGTTCTTTTTAATTACAACCAATTTAAACTATTTTTTATATGGTTTTTCCACACAATATTACAGCAGCAAGACGATTATCAATTGGTCGCCAATACTTATGATGAATGAACTTAATTACAGAGATATCCCAACAGGTCAAATTGCTATTTACTTACTTCTAGCTGTTTTGTTTAGCTTTGCAGCTTTACTTTTATACAGATTCCGTCATGTGGAAATGGCTACTCAGGCAATTACCTTTCAACCGCTGCGTCCTATTTTTAAGTATGGAGTAACTTTTTGCGCGATGATTGTTGGAGGCGCTTATTTTGAAATGTATGGAACAACCGGATGGCTAATATTTGGTTATATCTTTGGTTCTCTTATCGGTTACCTTGTTGCTGAAATGATTTTACAAAAAACATGGAGAATTTTTCAGGTGAAAACCTTTATTCATTATACCGCGTACGCTGGAGTGATTATAATTGCAGCTATTCTTATTAATACAGATGCTTTAGGCTATGAAACTAGTGTTCCTGACAATGAAGAGATAGACAGTGTTTATTTTGGCCATAGTCTATATCCGCTCACAGCAGAAGAAGATACAGGGCAAGAGATAGAAGTGTTTCTATCAGACGAAAATTATATACAAAATGTAAGAGAATTTCATGAAGAGTTAGTACAAAGGCAGCCCAAAGAAATAAAACGTTTAACTTCCCCGTCGAAAAATGAGCTTGTAATTGCATATCAGTTAAAAAATGGTTCCACTCTCGTAAGGCAATACCGTATCCCAATGGAAACAGTCGAAAAAGAGCTTGCTGGAATTATGGAATCAGAATCATATAAAAGAATAGAATATCACATAGAGGACCTCGATCAGGAGCTTGATACAATAACCATTACAGCGGACGGTCTTGTTAATAAAAATGTTTCAATAACAGATAAAGAAGAAATAAAAGAGCTTCAACAAATATTAAAATATGAAATTTCCTCTTTGAAAATAAATGAAATGATTGAGGAAGGAAGGAATTGGGGTCATATTCTCTTAGAACCAGCCAGTTCAGATAACCTTGCTGGAAATCCTTCGTTTGACGAGCCTCAAGCCAGCATCCCATGGAAAAAATCGTTTGACGAATTGGAAAGCTGGTTAGACGAGAATGAATATTTAGAACAAGCACGGACACTCCCTGAAGAAATTGAAAAAATGGAAATACTTCACCAGCCGGGCACCAGAAATTATACCTATCCAGACCAGGTTTTTGTTGAACAAAATGATATGGGAGCTAAAATGGTAGTGGTAGAAGACAACGACATGATAGAAGAGGCGTTGCAGCACTACAGCGAATTTGGTACAGGTGAATATTTTGTTCAATTTACTACGATTGATGGTATGAGAGTTTATGGAGTCTTTTCTGATAATGAAGTGCCGGAAAGTATTCTTTCGAAGCTGAACAACAATTAATCTATCTAATGCAAACTTTTTATAAGGAGCATTCCGTTGAAAATGCTCCTCTTTCTGGAAGAACATAGCCATAAACAACAAATTATTCTAAACACAAAAGAAGAGCCTTCCCTTTTTGATATGCTCCTGCAGGCAGATTTTTATCTCTTACCTTAAGGGGAGACGTCATTTGGGAAGGCTCTTACCTGTTTTATTCTCGCTTAAATCCTTCTTTTTCCAGATAGTCTGCTGCTTCAGCATATGAATTAAATGTACCGTCAAGATCGGTATCGGCATAGACGTTCCATTCTTCATCTTCTTTTAGTAGCACCAGCACTTGATCGTTATTATTGATCCATTCTTCTAAATACATCTCCTGGTCTATCTCATTATCTGATAGAGAGGCAATTGAAGCTGTTACGATCGTTTTCAGTTCTTCTTCTGAAAAATCACGAATGTTTACAAGCCCTTTGTCATCGCTGTCAAAGCCATCTAACAGCCCGGCATATACATATCCGTTTCCATTTGGGTGTAAGTGGTACACAACATTTTTCTTATCATATACACTGTCTTCGAACTGAAAATTCACCCGCCCCAGGGAAACCTCTTTTTTCTTTAATTCAGGAAACATTTCGATAATTTTTAATTTCTCTTCAAATGTAAGCATATGTCCTCCATAAAGATATGATATCTGTTTCATTATTATAGCATGTGAAGAAATTTTTCAAAAATAGTTCGACTTTATCATACATTGAGGATATAAAAAGGCCTGTCTTCTTTCACAATATCCTGGAGTTCAAATGTCACGATTGGAAACATTGGAAACCCGACATATCCAGGAGTAATATCATATTCATCAAAGTAAATAACCAATGTTTTATCTGCAATATAGTATTTTGGTTTGGACTAATACCTGGGAATCCATTTAAAAGTGGTATATCTCTTTGATTAATTTGCTCCTCTATCTTAGCGTTTATTCTCTCTTCAAAATTACTCCCTGGTTTAAATAAATCTTCTAATTCGCAAATTTCTCCTGATTGTTTATCAGCGGTTAAGGAATTCATGAAATCGACTGGATGAGCCAGAGGCGGCATGTTAGCAAAAAGAGTAAATGAAAAAACTTACAATCCCGCTCTGATTGTTTTTCATTTCATAATTCCCGATCATTTCCGTTACACCAGGTTCGTAATAACCAAGTTCATTCATTTGATAACCCAGCCTGTCAACTTTTTTATAAATGGCTTCGTTTAATTTTTTGTTGATGCATTGGATTTAGATGTCTCAGCTGGGGATAAAAAATCGAAATGTTCGGGGCCGTTATAGGATAAGATTGAACAGGAACAGGCAGCCTGTATCGTTCCATTTTTATTCATCCTTGTCTAGATAATTTATACATTAGCCTATTCATTTCTGTTTAAAATGGAACAAAATTTAAAAAAGGATAAAAAAATTCAAGTGTGTACATATTATTAATGGTTAATGATTATTACTGTTATGAAGAAAGAGAGGAATAAAAAAATGAGTAAAAAAGTTTTTATGCTCTTATCATGTATATTATTAATAACTATCATGACAGGGTGTAATACAGATAACCAGGGAGCTGCTGATCATAGAAACAATGATTATGAACAAATTGACTATACTCCAGACAACGTAGAAAATGAACAAAACAATCGTTTTCCATTAAATCTTTTCCCAGATGATGCAGAAGAAGGCGATGGTAATGCCCCAATGCTGCCTGTTCCGAATCCTGATCTAGAAATTGAAGAAGGAGCAGAGCCTGATCAGGAAGCTCCGGGAGCAGAAGAATTCGATATGCCGGAGATGCCAGAAGAAGAGCCAGTTGAAGATGAAGAAGAATCCAAAGAAGCACCAGAGCAAGAGCAAGAAACTCAACAAGGTGATGAGGGTTCGGATGCTGAACAACAAGTGATTGAGTTAACCAACCAAGAAAGAGAAAAAAATGGACTTTCTCCGTTAGAAGCAGATTCACAAGTAGCGGAAGCAGCACAAGCTAAATCGGAAGATATGGCAGAAAACAATTATTTCGCTCATAATTCACCTACCTATGGTAGTCCGTTTAATATGCTTAATGACTTTGGGGTGGATTATACTGCTGCAGCTGAAAACATTGCTGCTGGCCAGCAGACGCCGGAAGAAGTTGTACAAGCGTGGATGAATAGTGAAGGCCACCGAAAAAATATTTTAAATGAAGAAGTGACACATATCGGTGTCGGGTATGTAGAAGACGGAAATCATTGGACACAATTGTTTATTGGAAAATAATAAATGAATGTACTAACCGCCTGTAATGAAAAGGCGGTTTTTCTTTCGTCTTAATTGTATATAGGAGGAATCGATTCTCCTGGTTCCTCTTTTAAAGAGACATGAATCTCCATCCCTTTATTAATAGAAGCAAAAAAGATTTTATTGATATCCTCCACACCTTGCATCTTCAGCTGGTGGCGCAGCCAAATTTCATCGACATTAAATTCTTGTAGTATCTCGGTGTACATTTTACCTTCCAAAATGACAGGAAAAGCAATAGAGGAAGAATCTTTCTTAAGGTTCATGTCTTCTAACGTGACTGTGTTTTTTAAAGGTTTTTTTAAGACACTAACACTTCCACTAGCTTCTACAACAGCAGTTTCCACTTCGTTGATGTCAAAAACATCTTTGTTACGCAGGGCTTCAAGGATATTATCTATGGAGTATCGTATTTTTTTAAGGTTTTTACGGAGCAGTTTTCCATCTTGAACGACAACGGTGGGTTCAAATGTAATATATTTTCCGATCGTACGGTTCGAAATCTTTAGACTTGCTACCAAACGCTGAACTATACCAATAAATACCAAGGCTGCTGCTGTTGGTAAATGATGGACGTTTGGATCCGCAATGTCTGCACCTACCACGGAGCCAAGCGTTATAACTATTAAAAAGTCAAATACAGGAAGTTCTCCGATCGCCCTTTTTCCCATAAATATTGCGGTAAATAATAATAAAGGCAATATAGTGAGAATTCGTCCTGCTACAATGAATATCTCTGTTAGCGTGTTCACAAATTTCTTGCTCCTTTTTGGTGAGATATGGTAAATTCTTCTCTTTTATTTTCTTTCAAAACAGAACTTTTATACGCAGGGTTAATAATAGAAATTGTATTTGGTCAACAGAAATAAAGAAATAGAAAAGAGGCAGCTGATTTGAAAAATAATACAAATCAGCAATGGATTTTGCCATATGTTGCTACCATATGTTAGGTGAAAGTTCATCAGGCTCCCGAAGAGAAGATTGGAATATTGTATTGAAGTATATGACTCATTTAGAATAGTACGCTGTCTTTTTAGAGGCAGTGTTCTTTTATTACATTTTTATACTGTAGTAAATTTCTTACTATGACCGCACACGGTGGCCAGGTTTCTAAATGGCGGTTAATATGATGTTTATCCCAAGGTAGGAGAGATTCCTGCTCAATGCCTTCTATAACAAATTCTGTAAACTGCCATATAATTTTGTCTGAATTGTTTGCTGCTATATGGCGAAGTGCTTTTAGACCTGCAGATAACGTAGAAATATCTTGAAAGCCATGTTGGCGGATTTGATAAAAGTACTTATAAAGATACTCAGAAAAATTAAACAACACGGTAAATGAAGGAGCGATAAAATGTGTAACAGTATCAGTATCAGCCTCCTGTATGAGCAGCAGTAAAAGCATAGTATAAATAATACCAGCAATGAAAAAGCCTAAAACACGATGTGTATTAGGATCGCTTATAAAATTTTGTAATGTTCGGGGAGAAAATTCAGATATGTAAGTGGTCAAACTGACTAGAATAGATTGTTGTCATAGTAAGCAAGGCGGCTGAAATAGAAAAAGCCAAATCAATATCCAAAAACAAAGGATCTGGGAGAAAGTGATGTAAACGTTCCGTAGTTAAAATATATAAGTATCAATTTTTATACTAAACAGGGCCAGTAAAAGGGCTGTGAAACCGTATAAAGAAGGAATGTATAAAAAATTAGAGCGGATTCGAACCAATATATTTTTTAATGACATTTCCTCTCCATCCTTCTCCTTTTATACTGTTAGGTAAGTATTACTTTTTTATTGGTAAACAGTATAAGCAAAACTATGGGCATTCAACGTATAGAGATACCGTTGCCACAGGAGGTACTTCCACACTGCGTTGCACACTCGTTGCCAAAAACTCCACGTGCTGTGCGTCGAGTTCGCGAACGTAGCAGAAGCTTTAACTTAGGTGGTTTCCTTTTAAAGGCGAGAGCCGAGGTTTTCTAATCTTAGTTTCTGCTCTAGAATATGATTTATTCGTCTATTTTAACTTCTGAATAATTTTGTAGATATTGAAGAAAATATTATTGGGAGTTAATGATGAAGGAGGAAAATATATTGAATTACCATAACTGGTTTAAGTTAGCATTATTAGTTATTTTTATCTTATTTGCATTACCCTCAAATGTTGGCCAAGCCCAGCCAGAATATGCAAAATGGGGTCAAGTTGCGGTAAGCGAGGTGAAAAATGAATATCCCGATTATCAGTTAAAGGACTACTCATATGACGGAAAAGTTGTTATATCGGATGAAAGAGAACAATTTACATTTACCATGACCCTGGAGAAGAATGGTGAAACTAAAAAAGTAAAAGCATATGTGTTAACTAATCCACAAACAGAAGAACAAATTGATGTTTCTTTAGAGGAGATAGAATAAAAATCAGAAATGGCGGACAGTTTGAAGAAGAACTGCCCGCTTTTTTTTATTCGCCGCCGAATAGGAATCGTTTAAGGTTAATAAAATAGTGAAAGGGATGGTTTAGCTGCCGGGAGGGAAAAAAATGTTTACATATAAACATCTTCTGTACAATGCACAGAGTAAGGTCGAAAGCACGCTTCATAATTTTCTTTCTAAAAAACACGTAAAAGAAATAAATATTTCAAAAGAAGACATGGAGTGGATCAAAAAAAAATTAACAATGCAGGAGGGGCAAAAAGATCAAGGACCAGCTGCTGTACTGCCACATGAAAGGAAATTAGTTTCACGTTTTCAAGAAAAAACTAAGAAACATAACAGAAACAATATCACAAGAACAGAAGCATACAGAACTATATTTTTTAACCACCCAGAGCTTCATTGGGCTTTTTTAGCACATATGGTGTCTAGAAATGGCGGCTGGTGCATGACTGATCTTAAGGGTGAACTGCTGCCCTATTTATTAAATATTCAAGAAAGACAGCATTTATTTAATTTCCTTGAATGTACTAATGCTCTCATATTTCAAGATGCTTATCCTCAGCTTCTCCTATATGAAGAGAGTAAAAAACAACAAAAAAACTTGTTTCATCTCTTGCCTGCCTTTCATGTTTCTGCTTTTATGCGCCCGTTTTGGGAGCATTTTTTAGAAAAACAAAATCCTAAATTACTTACCATTGCCTTAATTATAAATGAACAGCATTACATCGAAGATCGAGTAGTTCATCAGGAATATTTTCAAAAAAAAGTCCTTCAAACCTTGAAATTTAAAGGGCAGGAAGCGGTTCAGCTAACACAGATAGTACTTCCGTACGTGGTGTCTAAATTTCCCTGGCAGTCGAGTGAAAATAGAATGGCTGGATTAATAATTGAAAACTTTGCAAATATAGATGAACGAATAGAGGTAGGGAAAAAATTATATGCTATCCTGTTTGGAATGGAAGATGTATATGCTGGAGCATTGCTCTTTGCTAAAAAGCATCCACACACAGGATCGCGGTCCGATTATTGGGAACATATGTTTTCGTCAAGTGAAGAATACAAACATAGGAGTTATGGAAAAGAACGGTTAATCGCATGCAAGTTGATAGAAGGTGCTCCCCCATTTTATAGTCCCGAATTAACTAGAGCCTGGGAAGATAAACCAGTGGCGCAACCGGAAATTTTTGATTGGTTTCACGATTTGTCAGTGCTTGACTATATGTACACTTATTCTGTTCCTTCTGTTTTTGATATGACCAGTGAATTTTGCTTTGGAATAAATAAAATGGAACTTGCCGTGTTAGCAAAAGGAACGATGAAAACATTAGAATAGAAGCAAATTAACTATTTTTCATCGTTGTATTGCTATAATAATGATAAAATCCTCTTTAAAGTTGATGAAATATTTAGAGAGGATGGGTGAATTGACAAAAAAACAAGAAATAGGTGCACTAATAATTCGTATTGTTTTAGGATTGATTTTTTTCATTCATGGACTTGATAAGTTTCTTGGTGGGATCTATAACACTGTAGATTATTTTATAACTTTGGGTCTTCCAGGTTTTTTGGCTTATCTGGTAGGGGTTATTGAACTCGTTGGGGGATTAGCTTTAATTTTAGGTGTAGGGACAAAAATCGTTTCATTATTTATAATTGGAGTGATGCTGGGAGCGATCGTTACGGTAAAATGGAAGGAAGGCTTTTTAGGGGGGTACGAGTTCGATTTAGCTTTACTTGCTATGGCCATTTATTTACTTATTAATGGAAGTCATATATGGAAAATAGGGAAAAGAACATAAAAAAGGGACGGATCGTACCCGTTCCCTTAAATTACGTTATTATTCTGGTTGTTCTTCAATGACACCGCATGCTAAACGATCTCCAGCGTCTCCGGATGGCTGTGATTCATAGTCATCCGCTTCCTCATGAATAACCAGCGCTGTACCATTCTCATCTAATAGAGAATGCTCTTGGCCGGATTCAAATGTGACATCTTCAACCACAAATTCTTCGGAAGCCTGTCCGTTTTCATTCGTCGTTATATTGGGAAGATCACCAGCATGAGGGCCATCTTCTGACTCAAAACCATGGTCGGAGTCATCGGGGTTAAAATGATCTCCGGCTGATTCAAAATCAGGGGCTTCACATTCTCCTGTTTCATGAATATGAAAGCCGTGATCACTGTTTTCTGGAAGGTCAGAAGCTTCAAGCAGAACTTTAATTCCCTTATCGGTCTCCTCTAAATTAGCTGTCCCGATTTCATTTTCCTCACCGTTCATTAACGTTACCGTAATAGGATCTTGGTTTGCTGCTTCTTCTTGTTCGTTGCTTTCATTTTCCGTGCCGTCTGAGGTTTCTTCTTCGGTCCCATCCTTTGCTCCTTCTTCTAATTCAGGAGAATCAGGATTTTCATCTGTACCTGGTTCATCTGTAATATCTTCTTGACCGCATGCGTAAAGATTTACAGACAATAAAAATATGAGAAGAATAAGTAAGCTTATTTTTTTCATTCCGAACCCACCTTCACTAATCTTTTCCATAACCTGTAGCCTTTTCTAATTTATTTTAAACGTGGTACGGAAAAGTTAAGAAGATGGTAGTGGTTGGCTGGTGATAAACCATTAATAATAAAGGACTTCTGTCATCCGTCTGAGTCAGTGTGTTATTCTCTGTATTAAGGTTGAGCTCAGCTCCAAGCGGAACAGCAGTTTTAAAGATTCCATGGGCGGTTGTAAGTCCGGTCATTAATGGTTTTCCTAATGGAACTAGAAAATTTTCTATTACCTCTTCATATGATTCCCCGTATGATACGGGACAACCTGTACACTCTCCCATAATGATTCCTGAGCAATCATCAAATTTTCCAGCCATTTCAAGCTGTTTTAAATAACGGTACACCGTATTAGTAGGTTCGTTCGTATCTTCAAGAACGATAATTTTCCCAACTGTATCAATCTCAAACGGAGTGCCAAGCAATCCAGTAAAGGAACTTAGGTTGCCGCCGACAATTGGAGCCGTCACATTTCCAGGTACACGGCTGACAAGTGGAATGTCTGGAGGATTTAAAATCTGCCGTGGTGCTTCTAAAGTTGAAACAGCAGAATAAAATTGTAAGCTGGTGTGTTAGGAGTGAAGTCTATCAGCATTAACTTTGGAAGGTAACAAGGTCTCCATATTTGTATAAAGCATTTAATAGCGCAGTAATATCACTGTATCCTGTTACAATTTTAGGGTTCTCACGGATTAATTCTAAATCCAGGTAAGGAAGTATGCCGGCAACGCCAACACCGCCGCGTGAAGGAAGAATCATTCTCACTTCATCCTCTGTTATCATCCGCATGAAATCAGAAGCTCTTTGTTCATTTGTCCCGGCAAGAAAACCTTCTTGAGCGAATACATAATCTCCCAATATTACATTAAATCCTAACTCTCTTAATATTTCGATTCGCGGGTTAGCAACAGCTGGATCAATTGGGCTTCCTAGTGACACAATTCCAATCTTATCACCGGCCTGAAGAAGCGGAGGTTTATTCGCCATATTCATCCCTCCCTTTTAAACGAATACATTTAATAAATGTATATGGGAAAAAGACAGGATCAGCACTTTATAAATTTATATAAACACAGCTTGACAGGCTAAACGGTATCCGGTGTCCGTTTCGCTTCCCAGTTTTTTATGTTCTAAAGCGTTGACAGAAGTTATCACATCATCACCATTCAACACCTTTACGCGGCACCTGCCGCACGTACCTTTTTTGCATTTGTGGTCAAGGTTAATATGTTGATTTAAAGCAGCATCAAGTAAGGTAGTGTTTTTTTCTGGCTTAACATTGAAATGCTTGTTTCTTTGTTGTATCTCAATAAAAGTTTCTGTATTGTTAGCGGCAACAGCAGGGAATTCAGCAGTTTTAATAAAGGTTGAACTTTCCTGTTTTAAAGACCCTATTGTTAATTTTTTTGACATTATGATTCTCCTTTCTTCATTAAGTTCCATAAATATTCAGAAAGTATCTTGACCAGTGTTAAATTATCACTTACAATGATGATAATGAGAATCGTTATCATAAAAGTGAATGATTTATTAAAAAGGAGAGGTATCAGCATGAAAAACCAGATTAATGGCTACGAAGATATGAATACCGTCCTTGCGAATGAAAGAAAAATCGGGGGTGTGATTGAAAGTGATTATCTCCGCCTCTCAAGTGGAGAAGACTTTAACAACGTGGTCATTACAAAAGTTGAATTAATAGGTTCTGCTATGTGTTCTATCGGATGTGTGACGGAAGATGGGCAGAGACTTATTATAAATGCTAAAGATATTAGTGTAATCCATCAGCCAGAACATAAAAGAATTTTTGAGCTGCGTAACCAGTCGTTTAAACATAAAAAGATCAAGGAAAAATTAAAATATTTAAAGCGCCTGTTTGAATTAAATGAGGGGAGTTACAATCCTTTTTTCAAAGAGGAAGCAGCCCTCCTTATTGAAGATATCGGCTTGAATAATGCTAAACAAGAAATAGACGTGAGTATTATTTACCCGGAAGAAAAAATTTACACCATAGCATAAGAATATTGTTTAAAGAGCAGGGTCAGTTCTCTGAAAATAGAGCTGACCCTGTTTTGTTTAGGTATAAGAATGTATATAATTTTTCGCTTTGATGTCTAGCTTCAACGCCCAGCCTCTCGGGGTTAAGCCGAACGTCATTTGAAACAGGCGTTTGCGCTTTTCTGGTTTACTCTTCCGGATCTTCAAGTGTACAAATGGCAGTAGGCCGCTTAATTCTTAAAACAATAGCTTCATATACCCTGTAAAGATAATTCATATTTTCTTCATCTAAAAAGGAAGTATCAAAATCACTGGCTATAGCAAGATCGAGGTTTTGTTTCCCCGTATCGAGGACTACGCCGCGGTTCCCCCTTATCATTGGAGATTGAAATACACCTGCCGTCATTAATTCACGTACGTGCTCAATTTCTAATACGTGGGTGTCTTGATGTACTCGGTGAATAAGAGCGTACAATTCTGGAGAAAGAACTAAAGCAAAAGGTCCTGTATGTCCCATTTTCAATAACTTATTTCTTGCTTCAACGACATCAGTAAATGCATTTCCTGATTTCATCCAATCACTGCGGATATGTGTCAGTTTCCCTTTGATGTTCATTATTCCTTTGAGGTCAAATTCTTTAGAACCATTGAAAATAAGATCGTCTTCTAGTAGAGCACATTGCTGTGCTGCATTAGCAGAAGCGGAGTAATCAATTGGACTATTCAATGTTTTAGCTTGTTGAATATCACGCCAAAACAGAATAAAGTCTTTATATAAAAGTGGAATGGTAAGATTAACTCGCCTCGTTGGGTTAGAGAGCTCAGAATCTGCCCCGTGAAAGCTCATTCCACCTCTTCCTGGAGCTTCATAAATGTCAGTTGGCACAGACTGCACCCCTTCTCCCAGCGGTCCGTAGATATCGATAAAACGTCTGCCGACCAATTGTTTTTTTGCATGTTCAAAAACAGTTTGATCTAATTCATTCCACTCATTGTTATTTAATGGAGAATCAGCAAATAAGTTTGTTTTATCCATGTTATTAGCACCCCTTTTATTTCTTCAAACTTCCTACAGTTAATTGCCGCTTATTCGAGAATGTAGTTTCAGCTTCATTATCAGTTGAGGTATAAGCTTCTACTTTTAAATTTTCGTTAATATTTTCTTTCTCATCAGTGGGTACTGATGCTTTATATTGAAGGGACCCTTTAAATTCTTCATTGAGCTGGTCTAATATTGTTTTAGTTTCTTGGTAATCAGCGGATGTCATATCTCTCAAAGAACGTATCGGCTCTTCTAGTTCTGTATCATTAAAGGTATAAAGAGAGAGATCCAGGTGTTCTAGAAAATTATGGAGGCCGAATTTTTCTAAGCTGATATCTTGTAAAAGATGCACAAATTCACTGTTGTATGGTTGAATAGAGGAATCGTTTTCATTAAAGGATTGTAATGCTGGCAATAAATGATCGAGCCGGTCATGTCGATGGTCTTCTTCTTCATAAATATGATGCCAGTACAGCCTTTCATGGTCATCTTTGGCATTCTCAATAACAGGAGTAATCATATCTTTAAATTCATTTAAAGCTTGCCGGTTTCTTTTAAAAATCGTTTCTAATTGAGAGAAAGGTAATGCCACCCTTACACCTCCATTTTTAAAATTCTGTATTTTACTTATTGTACCCAGAATTGATCCTTTTAAACAAGTAAACTGAAAAAAATGAAGCGCAGGAAAGATAAATTTTATTACCGAATATATATGGTAATCCAAAAAGGAGGAAGGGAAATATGGGTTTTGAGCCACAAACTAAAAAAATTCTTGAACGATTAAAGGAAGCAGACAGCCCTGAATTACACGAGCTTTCACCAGAGCGGGCAAGAGAAGCTTTTATGAAAATTTTTAATAGGCAGGAACATGCCGTCCCAGTTGGAAATATTATCGACCGAACGATAGAAGGACCAGGGGGAAAATTCCAATTCGTGTTTACTATCCAAAAACAGATCGTAAGCATTACACTGCTCTCATCTACTATCATGGAGGGGGGATGGGTGGTCGGCAGTATCAAGGTCATGATGGTTTATGCCGACCCCTTACTAACGCAGCAGACTGTGTAACTATTTCGGTGGATTACAGGCTGGCTCCAGAATATAAATTCCCTGCAGCTGTGGAAGATGCTTATGCCGCAGCGGAATACATTTATAATCATGCAGAAGACTTTAAGGCAGATAGAACGAAATTTGCTGTAGGCGGTGATAGCGCAGGTGGAAATTTAGCTGTGGTTGTTACTCATCTTGCTAAAGAGAGAAACTCACCAAACCTTGCTTATCAATTACTGTTATATCCAAGCATGGGGGCATCTAAGACACCTTCCCTATCTATGAAAGAAGGTTATTTTCTTACAAAAGAAACGATGCATGGTTTCGCAGTCATTATTTAAATGAAAAACAAGATAGACAAAACCCATTGTTTTCACCGATGAATAACGAGGATTTTTCCGGTCTGCCGCCAGCATTTATTGTTACTGCTGAATATGATCCACTGAGAGATGAAGGAGAACAGTATGCAAAGGTATTGGAAGAAGCTGGCGGGAGGGTTGAATGTGTCCGTTATGATGGGACAATTCACGGTTTTATGAGCATAGCTTCCGCACTGGAGATAGGAAAACAAGCAATAGAAAGAGCCGGCATGATGTTAAAAAAAGAGTTACAGTAAAATAAAGAAAAAAGGTCCGGAATGTTATTTCCGAACCTTTGCTTTATTAAAGGGCGTCAAAATCATTGTCTGAGTCAACCAGGTTGTAATCAGTTACTGTCGTTTCAAAAAAGTCTGCTTTTCCCGTGCTATTATCGTTATATACGGAGATCCAGCGCATAGGGTTTCGGCGGTATCCGTCGAATACAGGTTCAAAACCTAATTCACGGACACGTTTATTTGTCATAAATTTAATATAGCTTTCAAGCTCGCCGGCATGAATTCCGTCAATTTTGTTTCCTATAATGTAATTTCCCCACTTGATTTCTAAATCTGCAGCTTCTTTAAAGCATTCATGCACGAAAGCTGCAAATTCTTCTGTATTTAATTCAGGATTTTCTTGGAGTGTTTCTTTTAAAATATTAGAAAAAAGGTTTACATGCAATTGTTCGTCCCGGTTAATAAAATTAATCATTTTAGCTGTACCTAACATTTTTTCATTTCGAGCAAGGTTATAAAAAAAGGCAAACCCGGAATAGAAAAACAAGCCTTCCAGGATCACGTCATAGACAATCGCACGAACAAAATTTTCTTTCGTAGGATTTTCTGTAAAGGCCGTGTAACCATCTGCGATAAATTTATTTCGCTCAAGCAATACTTCATCTGTTTTCCAGTATTCAAAAATTTCATCCTGGGTCTGGCTGTCAGTGACACTAGACAAGACATACGTATAAGATTCGTTATGGATGACTTCTTGAAAAGAAAGAACAGACATTAATGCAGACAGACTTGAATCTGTAAGATAATCGGAAACTTTAGAGGAAAAGTCCGTTTGGACACTGTCGAGAAAAGCCAGCAGACCAATAATTTTATTAAATGCTTCTCGTTCTTCTTCACTCAGGCTGTTATATTGATTTCTGTCATTTATTAAACTGACTTCATCTGGTATCCAAAAGTTACGCAGCATGTTTTTATACATAGGATATGTCCATTTCCTGGCGGTATCGTCCCAATTTAAAACATTAGAACTTTCTCCATTAATAATCCCGGTTGATTGGTTAGGGGCATTAGTATCATATAATTTTCGCTTTTTTAACACAGTCATTGTCGTGCTATGCTCCTTTGTAAATGTAATTGGAAAGGGCAGGGGAAAATCCCTGCACTAACTCGAACAGCTCTCACAGTCTTCGATCACTGAAGATGTCGTACGAGTATAATAGGTGGTTTTTAATCCCGATTTCCAGGCTTCTAGGTGCATTTTAAAGAAGTCTTTTGCTTTAATGCTTCGAGGGATATATAGATTAAAACTAATCGATTGATCAATATGCTTTTGGCGAGCTGCATTTTGTTTAATACTCCATAATTGATCCAGGTTAAAAGCAGATTTGTAGTACCAAATGGTTTTAGCGCTGATGTCAGGGGCAGTAACTGGAGATCGAAAACCTTTCTTTTCTTCGACATGTTCTTGACGGAAAATGGGATCTATGCTGGCAGTAGAACCGGCAATAAGAGATGTAGTAGCGTTTGGTGCTACAGCCATTAAATACCCATTTCGAAGACCAAAGTGTTGAATTGCTTCAGAAAGGTTTTTCCACTCTTCCTCATCCCAATAAATATGACCGTCCTTATCTTCTGTACTGTATTTTCTTTTCAGATAGGTGCCATTTTCCCATTCACTTCCATTAAATAGAGGGTAAGTCCCTTTTTCCTGTGCTAATTCACAAGATGCTTTTAAGGTGAGATATGTAATCTTTTCATAAAGCTGATCCGCATAGGAGACGGCTTCTTCTGATTCCCATCGTATGCCTTTTAAGGCAAGAAGGTGGTGCCATCCAAACGTGCCAAGGCCAATAGCCCGGTATTTTTTATTTGTTTGGCGGGCCTGCAGCACTTCAATTGTGTTCATATCAATAACATTATCTAACATCCGTACTTGAATGGGAATTAATCGTTCAAGCACATTATCACTTACAGCTTTCGCTAGAGAGATAGAAGAGAGGTTGCACACAACCATATCTCCTGGGATTTTTTCTGAAATGATTGTTCCTTCTTCTGTTAAACGCTCTTCTTTTATTGTGGTTGCACTCATATTCTGCATAATTTCTGTACAAAGGTTAGAGCTGTATATGATGCCCTCATGTTTATTAGGGTTATTTCGATTGACGGTGTCTCTGTAAAACATATAGGGTGTACCAGTTTGAAGCTGAGATTTCATTATCCTTTTCATAATTTCTATTGCCGGTACTCTTTCTTTGGAAAGGTGGGGATGGTCGATACATTCCTGGTATTTATCACGGAAGGACCCTTTTCCAGGAGTTTCATCATAAAAATCCTCCAAAGACCAGCCCATAACGGAACGGACTTCATGAGGGTCAAACAGATACCAGTCTTCACGATTTTCGGCTTTTTCCATAAATAAATCCGGTATACATGCTCCGGTAAAGATATCGTGTGTACGAAGACGCTCGTCACCGGTATTTAACTTGGCATCAAGAAATTCAAAAATATCTTTATGCCACACATCTAGATAAACTGCAAAAGCTCCCTGTCTTTGGCCAAGCTGGTCAACAGAGACGGCGGTGTTGTTTAATTGTTTCATCCAGCCCATAATACCGCCAGCTACACCTTTGTAACCTTTAATATTTGAACCCCGGCTTCTTAATTTACCGAAATAAATACCGACCCCGCCGCCATTTTTAGAAAGATTAGCTACATCTGTATTTGAATCAAAAATACCGCGCAGACTGTCGTTTACGGTATCAATAAAACAGGAGCTCAACTGTCCTGTATTTTTACCGGCGTTAGATAGAGTAGGCGTAGCAACCGTCATATAAAGGTTAGACAATGCCCAATATGCTTCTTTTATTAAAGAAAGTCTAGTGGACTTAGGCTCATTTATCATGAGTTTCATAGCAATGATCATAAATCTTTCTTGAGGCAGCTCAAAGACATTTTTGCTTTTGTCCGTGGCTAAATATTTATGAGCCAGTGTAAGTATACCTATGTAACTGAAAAGCTTATCTTTTTCGGGTTCGATACAGTTTTCTAGTTCTAAAATTTCTTCTTTTGAATAATCGCGCAAAAGTGCTTGGTCATAAACACCAATAGAGCCGAGAACTTTTAACAATCCGTAAAAGGATCCATATTTTTCGTCCGTATCATAAGCTCTATTTTTCGAGGCTTCTTTATAAAGTTTTTTTAAATATATGGCTGCAGCTACATAAGTCCAGTCTGGCTCATTTCTGTCAATTCTTTCTGAGGCGTGAAGGGTTAAAAGATTGGTGATTTGCTCAGATGAATAGTTTTCTTTATGTTTGATACTCTCGGTTACTTCTTGTTTGTATTCCTCAATCGATAGATGAGGATAATCACGAGTAACATCATCTATAAAACGGCTTAAACGTGATTGGTCAAAAGAAAGCTGTCTGTTGCCATTGTCTTTTGTAATAGTGGTCAATGTCATACCTCCTGCCCAAATCTGCAGTAAAAAATAATTTACTTTATTTGCAGTTTGCTGGATTCTCGAATTTCTTTTGCTGCTTGTACCATATTTTTAATGATTTCACTGTTTCTTCTTTGTTTCTTGTTTTTAAACCGCAATCTGGATTGATCCAGAATAAAGAAGCAGGCAGAACCCGTAAGGACCGTTCAATCATTTCTTTCTACAGATGGAATTCTAGGACTATGAATATCGTATACACCTAGACCAATTTCTTTTTCGTAAACCGCGGTTTCAAAGGCTTCTATCAACTCTCCATGACTTCTTGATGTTTCAATAGATATGACGTCAGCATCAAGGGCTCTAATGGCCTCAATCATGTCATGAAACTCGCTGTAGCACATATGGGTGTGGATTTGTATAGAAGGCTTCACACCAGATGTTGCCAGACGAAAAGCATGGACGGCCCAATCCAAGTATCGGTCCCATTCCTCTTGTTTCAAAGGCAATCCTTCCCTTAAAGCAGGTTCATCAACTTGAATCATTTCTATGCCTGCAGATTCGAGGGCTTTTATTTCATAACTTAAAGCTAAGGAAAATTGATAAGCTGCTTCTTGACGTGGAATATCATTTCTTTCAAAAGACCAATTTAGAATAGTAACTGGGCCGGTCAGCATCCCTTTTACCGGCTTTCTGTTAAGGATTGAGCGTATCGTGATTCTTTAACTATATTTTTTTGTAAATCTGCACACCATACATTTCGGCCATCAATCAAACCGTCCCAGAGATTTATTTGAAGGGAATCCTTCCGTTTTCAGTGCGTGTATATTTTTCTCCCAGCCGTGAACAAAATCAAGGCCGTAATGATCCGCAGCTTCGAAATAGGTTTGAAGCATAATAGAAATATTAGGCACTTCTCGTTGAAATGTTTCATAAACCTTTTGAACAAAGGAATAATCTTCAATAGGAAATGATGCATTTAAAGAAGGCTCATCGATTTGCACCCAAGCTGCTCCTGCCTCTTCCAACTCTTGAAGGACTTTAACGTATAAAGGTGAATTCGCCTACTGGTATGCTTTGAATGCCTTTGGCTTTTTGTTTTTTTAAATAATTTAAACGAAGATTTTTTATTTCTTTTAAAAATGTTTTTTCATCTAGTTCATTATTCCATAAACGCTCTAATAGTTTTTTCCACTCTCTGTTTTCTCTGTCCATGTAATTCCCATCACTGCTTCCACCTCAAAAGTCTGCTTGAAATAAGATTAAAAAAAGGGTATTTTTTACGATGCGTAGATGGGAGAACGCAAGTAAAAATACCCTGGTTGTAAATAATATAACGCAGGAACACCTCCCTATCTCCCGTAGGTTAAACGGTGCTGTTAAATCAGGCAGGTCTCCTGGCTTCAGTATCTTTGCCATAATAGCCTTCCCGAACTTTGTCAGTGGCTGGTTACTATGACTCCTCTGTTACAGTGGCGGGACCGCACCGGACTTTCACCGGACTTCCCTTTTAAATCTTAGAAATTTCTAAGATACCTGTTTCCGTTATATGGCTTTATTTTGTAGAAAAACTATATATCTTGTTACGGGTTACTGTCAAGTATGTTTAAATATTAAGAGGAAAAGTTAAACCATATGTATGAGGTGAAAAATGTGTCTTTTGAACCGATAGATGCTGCCTTTTTTAATCAGCCAACCCTAGAAATGGCAAAAAGTCTTCTTGGCCAAATATTAGTCAAAGAAACAGAAAGAGGATTAGCGGCAGGACGAATTGTTGAAACCGAAGCTTACATGGGACCCGATGACAGGGCCGCGCACAGTTATGGAAATAGAAGGACAAAACGAACAGAGGTGATGTTTGGTGCGCCTGGTCATGTGTACACGTATGAGATGCATACCCATTGTTTAGTTAATGTTGTATGTGAAAAACCCGGTATGCCCCAAGCTGTATTGATTAGAGCAGTAGCACCAGTAGAAGGTATCGAGCTCATGTATGAGCGGAGGGGAAATAAAAAAGAAAAAGATTTAACAAATGGTCCAGGAAAACTAACAAAAGCACTTGGAATTATAAAAGCTGATTATGGCAGGCGCTTTTATGAAAAGCCTTTATATATAGCAGAAGGCCAAGCTCCATCATCAATTACGAGCGGCCCTCGTATAGGAATCGATAATTCAGGAGAAGCCAAAGATTATCCATGGAGATTTTGGGAAACTGGTAATCCGTTTGTATCAAAATAAGCTTTTTACTCTTAATTCCAAACATCTCCTTTGACAATTAAAAAAGCCCCATGTATCCTAATAAAAAGTAGAATCCCTACTAAAACGATAAGCTATGAGGTGAATATATTATGCAAGCCCATGTTCAGCCTGTTTCAGAACAAAAAGGGCCCGAAAAAAGCAGCAGCTCTTTAAAGCAGGCGCAAATGCCGCTTGTAATTGGAGGATTAATTGCTGCAGCGATACTGTTTATTTTTTTGTCAATAACACAGGATATCGTGCAGCCAATACTGCTTATTATAGGCCTTTTATTAGGATACACTTTGTTCCATGCACGCTTTGGTTTTACTTCTGCTTTTAGACGATTGATGTCAGTAGGCAACGGGCAGGCTCTGCGGTCGCATATGATAATGCTTGCTGTTGCCGTAACATTATTTGCACCTATTTTAGCGACTGGTTTCACTTTCTTTGGAGGAACGGCTGAAGGCTATGTTTCTCCAGTAGGAATTAGTCTTATAGTTGGTGCGTTTATGTTTGGAATTGGCATGCAGCTTGGAGGCGGCTGTGCTTCGGGAACACTGTATGCTGTCGGCGGCGGACGCTCCGTAATGTTTATTACTTTGCTCTTCTTTATTATAGGTGCCACTATTGGAGCTTATCATTTTGATTTTTGGACGAATGATCTGCCAGCCTTTGAGCCGGTTTCAATAGCGACGTCTACAGGACTTGGATATTTTGGAGCCTGGTTTGTTTCTATTATATTTTTCGGGGGCATTATTCTTGTTACACTTCGGATTGAAAAGAAAAAGAACCCGCCAAAAATGGCAGCTTTACCTTCAGCTAAGGGATGGAAACGGATTTTTAGAGGATCATGGCCATTATTTACTGCTGCCATCGTGCTCGCAGTTTTAAATGCTTTGACTTTAATGACTCGCGGGCAGCCGTGGGGAATTACGTCCGCATTTGCTCTTTGGGGATCAAAAGCTGCTGAAGCTGTTGGCATTGATGTATCAAGCTGGGGATATTGGCAGGCTAATGCAGACCAGCTGCAAGCTTCTATTTTTGCTGATTCTACAACAGTACTGAACTTCGGTGTTATTTTAGGAGCATTTCTTGCTTCTGCAGCTGGAGGTCTTTTCCGTTTTAACAACATTACTGGCAAAAACGCAGCAGCCTCTGTCATTGGCGGATTAATGATGGGATATGGAGCCCGTCTGGCATTTGGTTGTAATATTGGTGCTTACTTTGGAGGAATTGCCTCCTTTAGCTTGCATGGTTATATCTGGGGCGTTCTTGCTCTGGCTGGAACATTTTTAGCTCTGTTCTTACGGCCGCTATTCGGCTTATCCGTCCCAAAATCTAAAGACTCGTTCTGTTAATATAAAAACAGCCTGAGGGTCACTTGAACTTGCCCTCAGGCTGTTTTTTTATAATAATTTGTTTGTTTCATTTAAAACATCACCTATGCTTCTTTCTTGAATGACTAAATCGGCGTAATCATCTAGTTCGGTAGTAGTTTTATTAATGATAACAAGCTTTGCTCCGTTTTCTTTTGCTTCAGCTGGAAAAGCTGAAGCTGGTGCTACTGATAAACTTGAACCCAGCACAATAAATAAGTCGGCCTTGGCTGTTTCCTGCTGAGCAAACAATAATGCATTCTCTGGCAGCATTTCTCCAAATAGAACAACATTCGGACGAAAAAACCCACTGCACTTGGGGCAAGTTGTATTATTTTCCAAGTAGGCCTCGCTAGGTATTTGGTAACCGCAATCATGACAGCGAAGCTCAGCAATAGATCCATGAAGCTCTGCCGTATTTCTGCTGCCGGCTTTAGAATGAAGGCCGTCAACATTTTGAGTAATAAGACTTTTCAGGATTCCGCGTTGTTCCCAATCTGCAAGTCTATAATGCCCGCTATTGGGTTTTACTTCCTCTAGAGCCTTTATTCTTGATTGGTAAAAAGAAAAGAATGCTTCCCGGTTATATTCCAATGCTTCGGTGCTAGCTAAAGCGATAGGATCGCGATCTTTCCATATGCCTTTGTTAGATCGAAAGTCAGGTAACCCGCTTTCAGTGGACATTCCAGCACCTGTCATAACAATAGTGTAGTTCGCATTTTTCATCCAATCCGCAAGTTTTTCCACCTTATCACCTCAAACTGCCCTCTGACTAGGAAGGCTGATATTGCCTTCCCAACTGTCTTCCCAAATAATTGTTTGTTGAATCATAAATTTCCATACCGAATCCTACTGATTAAAAAAACAACGCTGCTTATAACAGCGTTGTTATATATAAATTATAATATTTAAAGGAATAAAAGGGAGAAAGTTTGGTGCGGTTGAGAGGATTCGAACCTCCAAGGGCGATAATGCCCACACGGACCTGAACCGTGCGCGTCTGCCAGTTCCGCCACAACCGCAAGACAAATTATATTATAAAATGAAAAGGAGGAAAGTTCAAGGGTATTTCCTGAAATTTAACTAAAAATTTCATAATACAAATTGGTAAAATGAACTCAGCATTGAAAATAAGAGAGAAAGTAGTGTACATACCTATGACATCAACAAGCGGGGATCGATCGAAGATAGACATTACCTATGAAATTATTATGATTCTTTTAGCTGCTACCTCTGTGGGTACTTTATGGTATGACACAGGGGTTGACAGCTACCTGATTTGGGGGACATGGGGAGTATTTTTCCTCGATTTTTTATATAGGCTGTTTACGAGCAGGAACAAATGGGAGTTTATAAAATCCAATCCATTTATCGTTATTGCGGTTATACCGCTTGATGCCCTTTTTCAAATGGCAAGAGCAGCCAGGATCCTTCATTTACTGCGGCTGAAAACCATAACAAAGTATTACACCATGCCGTTTATTCGATTTTTAAAACAGCAGAATATATCTCTTATTATATCTTTATCTTTTCTAATGCTGTTTATAGTCATTATTCCTCTTTATTATTTAGAACCAGAAATAAATAGCTTTATAGAAGCATTTTGGAGCGGCCTGCTTTCTTTCATTTTCTTTGGCAGGTCTAATTTTGAACCGTCAACGATGGTGGGGAACATTGTCTTAGTGCTTCTTAGTATATTGGGAGTAGTGCTTTACGGCCTAGTAATCAGTACCATTTTTGATGTTAAAATATATTCAAGCGTTTTTAAAAAATTGGAAAAAACATTCTAAAAAGTAAAGAAGACTCATAGGATGAGGTAAAACGGATAAAGGCAGGTATCAGCATGAAAGAATTTACTCAGCGAAAGTTTTACTACCCTTATGTTAGTCCGTTTGATCCTTGTCCGCCCATCAGGGTAAAGTCATATGAAACACCCCCTGAACTTTATTTGGGCTTTCAACCGCCCGGCCTCCCGCAGTATAATCCCCAGCAGGCTTTATTTTGTGGGACGCTTTGGCCTGTATTATTTTCTCCGTATGAAAAATCTTATACCCGGGGGGATGAAACATGAGCCAAAAGCAGCTTCCAAAAGAATTCTATCCATTAATGGAGGAACTGCAGGCCGTTGATTTTGTATTAGTCGAGCTGACTTTATATTTGGATACACATCCAAATGACACAGCTGCTATTCAGCAATTTAACGAGATGGCGTATTACCGTCATCAGCTGGTGCCGCAAATCGAACAATACTACGGACCGCTTCAGCAATTCGGAAACAGTTATAGTGGTTTTCCTTGGAACTGGAACCAATCACCATGGCCGTGGCAACTATAGAAGGGGGAGGCTGCTTATGTGGATTTATGAAAAGAAACTGGAGTATCCAGTTCGAGTGAGTACATGTAATCCTATGCTGGCCAGATTTTTAATTGAGCAGTATGGCGGAGCGGATGGAGAACTTTCTGCTGCTCTTCGTTATTTAAATCAGCGTTATTCTATACCAGATGAAGTGATTGGTTTACTTACTGATATTGGAACAGAAGAATTGGCTCATTTAGAAATGATTGCAACAATGGTATATAAACTGACAAAAGATGCTACCCCGGACCAAATGAAAGCAGCGGGACTTGGTGATCACTATGCAAACCATGATAATGCTCTTTATTATCACAATGCATCCGGAGTGCCGTGGACCGCTGCTTATATCCAGGCAAAAGGGGATCCGATAGCGGATTTATATGAGGATATCGCGGCAGAAGAAAAAGCACGTGCAACATATCAATGGATTATTGACATGTCAGATGATCCCGACTTAAATGACGGTTTGAAATTTTTAAGAGAACGAGAGGTTGTTCATTCACAGCGCTTTCGGGAAGCAGTTGAAATATTAAAAGAAGAAAGAGATAAAAAGAAATTTTTCTAATGAAAAAAAGCAGACAAATAAATGAACTGCACCCCGTCAAGTAGACAATAAAAATAATAAAAAGAATCTAAGCGGCTTTATCCCTGTATTCCATAGGGGTAAGGCCGTTTAATCGTTTTTGTAATCGTTCGTAATTATAAAAGTGCATGTAGTCACAATAGCTTGTTTCAGCTCATCAAATGTATGAAACTTATGTAAATAATACTTCTCACACTTTAGAGTGCCCCAAAAAGATTCCATCGGTCCATTATCAATGCATTTCCCTACCCGAGACATACTAGGCTTTATTTCTGCTTCTTGTCTTCCAGCAATCGTTTGTAGTCCTTCTTATTCTCTATACAATCTCTAGCTATAAAAACTCGTTCTTCTAATTTGGTTGTTCTTCCTTTGGTCATTGGACGATTCACTCTTTTCCCCGTGGTTTTCATCTCTTTTTAACCATTATACTGCTTTATCCACTTTCGCAAAACCGACTGACTGGATATCCCGAAACGAATGGTAACCTCCGCCAGAGAATACTTCCCTGAGAGAGCCTGTGATTTTGCTTCTTTCGAATAAGGGGATCCAGCTTTTGGAAGATTGTAAGGCTTCGAGGCCAAGGTGATTATATTTTCTTCTCCAATCTTTGAAGGTGGATAAGCTAATCTGATAGTGTTCTATGATTTCTTTAATGGAAGAACGACCTTTGTCCAGGTTCTATAGCATTTTTTTCATCAAGACCAGATGGACCATGTTCTGAGCTATATAAATTTTCGTTATCATCCCATATCAATCCCTGGGCCGTAAGAATAACATAAGAATCCTCAATTGGATTGTCTTCTGGAATGCTGCAGTCGAGTTCTAAACGAAGGATGCTTCCGGCAAGGTTTTCCGGCTGCTGTGCGTGTTTTCTTCTCTATTTGCGTCACCTGCTGTCGCATAAAGCATTCCTCTGGACCGATTTTCAAACGGCCCCCATTATGGATTTCAGCACCTGGTATCTCCTCTAAAAGAACCTCTTGTTCTATCCAGCTGTTGTCTTCTTTTTTGATCTTCACGATCCGGTTAAAAAGATTATTATTATCACGATTATGATAAACATAAGCTTTTTGGTTGTCATCAAAATCTTCATCGAGGGCAAAACCGAGAAGTCTGCCTTCTCCTTCACTGGCTGTCTCTTTTTCAAGCTCTATTTGCTGTCGGTTAACCTTTCCATCCTTTTCAATAAATGCAATATTTCCTTCCCTTTCCGTTACGAAAAACCATCCCCATAAGGCTGAATAGCCCAAGGTACTTAAGGTTTACGGCGATTGTTTCAACTTGAAAATCTTCATTTTCATCTACCTCAGCTTCTCTAGTAGCGTTGTCTGAATTCCGAGGAGGAGATTCACTTTCTTCCTTTTGGTTGGAAGAGTCATCTTCAAAAGTACAGCCCATAATAAGACCAGACAATGTTACGAGAAAAAAACCTCTTCTCAACATATAACTTCCCATGGATGCCCCCCTTCCACTGTTCTAAGTTAATTGATAACTAATATATTCCCTAAAATCAACTGACTTAATCAATATTGCAAATTTTTTACTTTTTTCTCTATTAGAACAGGGTTATAATATATATCAGATTTTTAGGGATCGTATTATATCAGGAGGAAGTTCATGATAGCAGAAGCGGAAAAACATTTGAAAGAATACTTTGGATATGACCGATTTCGTCCTGGACAAAAAAAAATTATAGAAAAAGTTACCGAACAGCAGCGCGTTTTAGGTGTGATGCCAACAGGAGGTGGAAAGTCGATATGTTATCAAATTCCGTCTCTTTTGTTAGATGGATTAACGGTAGTTATTTCCCCTCTGATTTCTTTAATGAAAGATCAGGTTGATGAGGTCAACGAGGCCGGGATTTCTGCAACTTACATAAATAGTTCTTTAACTTATAAAGAAACAGAGCAATGCATGAATGAACTGCAGAACGGAAAGTACCGCTTACTTTATTTAGCACCGGAAAGGTTAGAACATCAAGCTTTTTTAAACCAAATAAAAAAAGTTCCTATCTCTCTTATCGCAATTGATGAAGCACACTGTCTTTCTCAATGGGGACACGATTTTCGTCCAAGTTATCTCACTATACCGCGTTTTTTAGAGTTTGCCGGTAGGCACATTTCGGTGCTTGCTCTTACAGCTACAGCAACTCCACAGGTTTCATCAGATATCAATAGAGCTCTTTCTATACCTGAGAACAATATTATTCATACCGGTTTCAAAAGAGAGAATTTAATCTTATCTGTTATAAAAGGGCAGGATCGTGACAGTTACCTCATCGATTACATCAAAAAACACCCTGACCAGTCAGGTATTGTTTACGCAGCAACAAGAAAAGAAGTAGAACGGCTTCACCATAAGTTAGAAAACGAAAATATAAAAGCAGAAAAATACCATGGAGGAATGACTGCAGCGCAAAGAGAAGCCGGCCAGGAACGCTTCGTTTATGACGAGTCCAGTGTGATGGTGGCAACCACAGCTTTTGGAATGGGAATTAACAAATCAAACGTCCGCTATGTGCTGCATGCACAGATGCCAAGAAATATTGAAGCTTATTACCAGGAGGCTGGAAGGGCTGGTAGAGATGGAGCAGCCAGTGACTGCATTTTGTTGTTTTCACCAAAAGACATTCATACTCATCAATATTTAATTGAGCAATCTCGCTTAGAAGAATCTCGTAAAGAAATGGAATTCAATAAATTAAGACAAATGGTCAACTACTGTCACACCGAAGATTGCCTGCAAAACTATATTTTGAGTTATTTTGGAGAAAAACCGCAGGAGAGTTGCGGGAAGTGTCTTCATTGCACCGATAATCGTTCATTAAAAGATGTAACGACTGAAGCTCAAATGGTTTTTTCCTGTGTGAAACGAATGAGGGAAAGATATGGAAAAACAATGGTAGCTCAAGTTCTAACCGGTTCATCCAATCAAAAGCTCCGTCAACTAAAATTGCACACCTTATCAACATATGGTTTATTAAAAAATCAATCACAAAAAGACGTAAATGAGTTTATTGATTTTTTAATTGCTCATCAATATCTTCAGTTAATGGAAGGAGCTTATCCAATTCTTAAGCTGACACAGCGTTCACTAGATGTCCTTAAAGGAAACCAAAAAGTTATGAAAAAAGAAACGTTAAGTGCGCAGCACGTCTCTAAAGAAGATCCATTATTCGAGGAAATGAGAAAAGAACGAGTGGCTATTGCTAAACAGCAGGGTATAGCACCTTATATGGTATTTTCTGATCGTACATTAATGGATATATGCGCCTATCTTCCAGCCGATGAGTCACAAATGCTTCAGATAAAAGGGGTAGGAAAACAAAAACTAGAATCATATGGGAAAACATTTTTAGAAATAGTGAAGCGTTATAAATAAAGAAATTACGTTAAAGATTGTTGCAAAAAGGCGGGGTGTTCTTATTCGATAGTGCTTTCTGTATGGATAACGCGAAAACCTCTTTTTTCTATATCTTTTTGAATATGAGAAAAAGCTTGAGGTGTAATCTCTTTTGGTAAGGTAACAATCACTCTTCGTAAAAATTGTGTATGTGAATCTAGCGTAAGCAGACTGCGGATGCTGCAATATTTGTTGATGCATTCTATCAATCTTTTTAAAGCACCGTTATAGTCATGGGAGGTAATAATAAGGGTATATTCTCCCTTGCTCGGTGCCCCATGAATCAGCTAACAAATTCATAATATTTGCATGGGTCAGTATACCAGCAAAATGGTTATTTTTATCTTTTACGACAAGATAGGGCAGACGTTGAATTTTAAAGAACGCTTTGTGAAATGGAAGTGTAGAGAGTTAGTACTTCTGTTTCATCTCTAATAAAATCAAGAATAGGATCTTTGTTTGTATGTGTTCCTTCTGTTAAAGCTTCATAAAGATCAGATTTATACACATTTCCTACAAACGAATTGTTTTAATAACTGGTAAACATCGATAACCAGACACTTTAAATATTTTTAATGCTTCCATGATAGTGTAGTGAACGTCTAATGTGACTACTTTATCAGTGGGCAAAAGAAAGTTTTTCACCTGCATACCATCTACCACTCCTGTTTTCTTTTCATTATGTTTAAATGCGTCTTTTTTTAACCTTTTCATTATATGAATCAAGATAATTATTATGACGGTTTTTGTTTTTTAATCCTAGGAAAATTGAACTTATGTTTAAGGAAAAATGGTAAAATTAAGAATGATATATTGAAGCGGGAGGAAATTCAAATATGTTAGTGAGGTGGGGATACAAGAGAATCGGTATCACAAACATGGGAAGGATCAAATCAGAAGAATTTATAGTAATACTGGAAGAACAATCTTTTCAGAAAAGCCTAAGAAGAGTATGATGTTTAATATAAGGAAGGGTTGTAAATTCAGCGCTTCATGTTTTTCGGTTTATTATAGCAGGCAGACTTTTTTTGCAGCATTTAGCTTAATGATTTTTCAATCGATTGAATTGCGCAAGCTTTTATAAGTTATTCAGAAATCTTTTATAAAAATGAATCGTAAAACGGACCCGCCAGGATATGGGGGTCTCTTTTTCACTGTTAAGAAAAGTATAAAACTTTTATTCGTAAAAAGTATAAGCAAAACTACGGTTTTCTACGTGCAGGATTTACTAATGCCACCATTGCCACAGAGCTAGCCATCTTTCGGCGGTTTCCGTTAAAGCCGAGTTTTACTAATGTTCTCTGAAACTAAAAAGAACTCTCCGCAGAGAGTTCTTTGGTTATTGGTTTAACATTACTGTTTAGTTACGTTTGCAGCTTGTGGGCCACGGTCGCCTTCAACGATCTCGAAGTTAACTTGCTGGCCTTCTTCTAGTGTTTTGAATCCTTCTTCTTGAATTGCAGAGAAGTGAACAAATACATCGTCTGCTCCTTCACGCTCAATAAATCCAAAGCCTTTTTCTGCATTAAACCATTTAACTGTTCCTTGTTCCATGTGATCCTCCTGTGTGCGACTTCCGCACGAAATAAATTACTTATCTTGCTAAACACTATGATCATGTGAATCATGATCCTAGGTTACAAAATAGCAATTACATCTTATCATGTTCCAAAAATGATTGCAACTTTTATAGAGATAAAAATTTGTTTTTTATTGGGAAATTTTTATTGGCTGCTAAAGAGCAGTGTAACGAGGTTTTAAACAAAATTAACGTATAAGTAGATAATATAAGGTTTATTACTAAGATAATTGGAGGAATACCATTATTATACATCGATATAATTAGATTAAAAATTTTATTGAAAAGGCAAGGTGAAAAAATGGAACCAATGTTTACCTCGTATGCTTCTGCAAAAGGCGGAAGAGAAGGACATGTAAAATCAGATGACGGGCTGATTGATTTAAATCTCGTCATGCCGGGTATGAATTCTTCAGAAAAAGGAACGAACCCAGAACAATTATTTGCAGCAGGATATGCAGCTTGTTTTGACGGCGCATTGAATCTAGTAGCGAAAAATCAAAATAAAGACATTGATTCTAAGGTAAATGGAGCAGTAAGCTTATTAAAAGATCAAGAAGATGATGGGTTTAAAATTGCTGTAGAGTTAGAAGCAGAAGTCAATGGAGTGACTCAAGAAGAGGCAGAAGAGCTGACAACAGCTGCTCACCAGTTTTGTCCCTACTCTAAAGCTACACGTGGAAACATTGAAGTAACTATTAATACAAAAACAAAATAAAGAAAAGGGGGTTGTCTCGGAAGTAAGGGACAGCCCTTGTTACTTTTACCGCCCTATCTTTTTTTATAGCATTTGCAGGACTATTATATCCTGTCCCTCTTTCGCCAAGCAAGGATCTTGAAACCCGATACATGAAAAAGAAAGATGAAGCGGTAACCAAGAAAGGCTCTTGGAACCCGTAGTAAGAGAGAGCCAGGAGGAACGGTAGTCAAGGAGAGGATTTGAAGACCAGATCAGGAGAAAGCGAGTCGAAACGGTAACTAAGCGTGGATTTTGAAGTTCAGCCCTGCTCGAAGAAGATTCCCCTCGAGCACCGCTGCCAACTTTCTGAATAAGCGCAATAACACCGTCTATACAGAAAAAGGAGAAGCAAATCAGCCGGTCATCATTTATTTTCACGACCGGCTGTTTACCATGCAGGGGCGTTTAAAACATCTTCTTTTAATCTCCTAATTTTTTCTTTAATGGGTAAAATGTTAAACTTTGAATTAAAAGAGAAAGCATAATCATCATAAATGCCCATGACAGCAATCCATTATCTTGTCCTCCGGATTGGTCTGTTATCCCTAATAATAAGGCCAAAGACATTGTTCCTTTAATTCCGCCCCATGTTAACAGCAAAATGTCTCCATTCGTGTAATTTCGTCTCCATCGAGGTATAATTTTTATAATGGGAAAGAGAATTCCTGCCCGTACAATAATTGATAATACAAATCCAATGACGGTGAAAAGAAGGCCGTCTGACGTCACAAAATCTAAGCTTTCGATTCCAATCATTATAAAAATAACTGATAATAATACAGGTTCAATTGTACCCCAAAAGCTTTTTAAATCTCTGCGTAATTCTTTTTCTTTTTTATTGCCTGATAGCTCTTTTGACAAAAGGAGGCCGCTGATAACAGTTGCTAGTACTCCCGATACTCCTAACGCTTCCCCTATATAAAAGCTTCCATAGGCAAGCAGTAGGCTGAGCCAGACTTGATAAGCATGATAGTCAACCCGGTGTATCCCTTTTGAAACACTCCAGCCTATAACAAATCCTGCCAGTATTCCGCCCGCAGCGGTATAAATAAATTCCCAGGTAAATAAACTAAAATGAAGAGATTTTTCACCGAAATAATAACCGGTAAACAGACTAAAAATGACGATACTTGTACCGTCATTTATTAATGATTCGCCCTCCACCGCTTCAGCAAGATGATGTTTGTCTTCACTCTTATTTAGTATGGAAACTACTGTAACAGGGTCAGTAGGTATTAATAATGAAGCAATTACCATAGCCCCTGCAAGAGATATACCTACAAGAGGCTGGCCGGCAAAATATAACGCGAAGCCAAGAAAAATAGCGGAAAGAAAAATACCGACAGTACCAAGCGTTGTGATTAATCCAACTTTTTTTCTTAATTGATCAAGAGGAAATTGGTAAGCCGATATAAATAATAAAGCAGGCAATATCCAATCAAAAATAAATGATCTTGTCAGTTCAATATTAGAAAAAAAGGGAAAGAAAGTTAAGATTATTCCTGTAACGATTAATATGATAGGTGCAGGGAACTTTTTTTGATCTTTATCAAGAGAAAAAACGAAAAATCCAATCACAGCAATTAACAACAATTTGTTCGGGTCCATGACTGCCACCCTTTCTTTTAACTATCTAAATAATATCCTGAATAAAAGGAAATAAAACATCTCTGTATAAGAGAGAAACTACTTTAGAGAAGGTGCTTCCTAAAAAAATAGAGCGGCGTCTGTCCAAAAAGGTCAGACGCCGCTCTTAAATTGTTATACGGCTTTTTTCCTCTTATTACGATATCCTTGCCAGATAGGAACAGTAAAGGATAAGAAGGCAGCAATAAGCATGCCAAGTGCAATTGGTTTGCTGATAAAAATACTAAGATCGTTATTAGACATTGTCATCGCTTGTCTAAAGGATTCTTCCATCATACCGCCAAGAATAAAGGCTAAAATAAACGGAGCAGCTGGGAATTTAAACATACGCATTAAATAACCAATCACCCCGAAAATTAATAAAAGATAAAGATCAAATGTGTTAAAGCTAATCGAATACACACCGATCATACTAAACATTATGACAAGTGAGATTAAAAGGGGGGCGAGGGATAGCAAGTATTTTAGCAATGTACGGAATTAATGGCAGGTTTAAAATTAACAAAAACAAATTTCCGATGTACATACTTACGATAACTCCCCAGAACAGCTGAGGCTGTTCACTCATCAACAAAGGACCAGGCTGAATATCTAACACTAACAAAGCTCCAAGTAAAACAGCGGTAGTTCCAGAGCCAGGAATACCAAGACTTAATAAAGGAACAAACGCACCGCTCGTTGCTGCATTATTAGCGGTTTCTGGAGCGGCTACGCCTCGTACGGCTCCTTTTCCAAATTCTTCTGGCTTTTTAGCTAATCTCTTCTCTGTAATATAGCCTATAAAAGAAGCAATAGTTGCACCCGCTCCTGGAAGAACACCGAGGATAAATCCTAATATGGATTGCCGTCCCATAGGTCTGCTCATATCTTTTATATCGTTTCTTGATAGTTTTAAACTACCAAGAGACTTCTGGTTTTTCGATGTTTTATTGCGATTGATGATTAAAGCACAAACTTCTGCAAGTGCAAACAATCCAAGAGCAACAACTAAGAAATCAATCCCTTCAAGCAAATTTGGATTATCAAATGTAAAACGAGTAGTTCCTGTTTGGCTGTCAATACCGATGGTAACAGCCATAATACCTAGGACAGCAGAGATTAATGCCTTAATCGTTGATCCGTCTGACAAGCTGGAAATGGCAGTTAAGCCGAGCACCATCAACGCGAAATATTCGGGCGGGCCAAATACAATAGCGACACTTGATAATACAGGGGCAAAAAGCATTAGCAATATAACACTGACTGTTCCTCCGAAAAACGATGCAATAGCAGCAATAGCAAGCGCCTTTCCAGCTTCACCCCTTTGAGCCATTGGATAGCCGTCAAAAGAAGTGGCAACTGTTCCGGAAATTCCAGGTGCATTTAAAAGAATAGAAGAGGTTGAGCCTCCAAACACAGCGCCGTAGTAAACCCCGGCCATTAAAACTAAAGCGACAGTTGGATCCATGTTATAGGTTAATGGAATCATGATTGCAATTGCACTAATAGGGCCAAGACCCGGCATCATTCCAATTAACGTACCAGCAAGAACTCCAAGAAATACAAATACAATACCTTCTATACTGAAAGCTAATTGAACACCGCTTAATATTCCCTCTATAGAACCCATTTGAAATCCTCCTTTTCTAAAACGGAATAATTCCTGATGGTAAGCTGATTCCGAGCAGCATTGTGAAAGTACTGTACAACAGGACAGGAAAAAGTATGGAAACTACTAAATTAATGCTATGTCTGGTATAACCGAGGAAAAATGAACACAAGAATATAAATAGAAAAGATACGACAATAAATCCTAAACGTTCTAAGAAGAATATATAAGCAAGAATCATTAGAATAACTCCACCAATTTTGACTAAATCGGCTTTTGGAATGTGACGCTTTTCTTTTTCCTCTTTTGTTTCTTTATCAGGCGTAAGAAATAAAAAGATACTTAAAATAATGAGACTGAACCCCAGAATTTTAGGCATAGTCGAAGCATCGATGGCAGTATTTGCAAAACTTGGAAGCTGGTAGGACATATACAGATAATAGATAGCAAGTAAAATTAAAATGAGGCTGATTTTTCTGTGTGTTGGCTTCAGCATGGCACCTAAACCTCCTTTGATCATTTTTTTAAGATGCTTTGGTAGTGAAAAGTCGTGACCTAAAGAAGATCACGACCTTTAGAAGGTTATTCTTACTATGAATTACTCTTCTTCCACACTTACTTCATCAAGCAGTTCCTGCATGCTTTCTTTTTCTTCTTCCAAAAAGTCAGCATACTCTTCGCTGTCCATATACAATTCGTTCCAAGCATATTTCTCACGTGTTTCTTCCCAAAATTCAGATTCATTTAATTCTTGGAATCTTTCTTCATAGTAAGCAATTTGATCATCTGTCATTCCTGGAGGTCCGAAGAAACCTCTCCAGTTAACGAATGTTTCGTCAATTCCTTGTTCCACAGCTGTAGGGAAGTCTTCCACTACGTTGCCTTCTAAACGTTCTTCCGCTGTAACTCCCAGTACTTTAATTTCACCAGCTCGTACTTGTTCAACGGTTTCTGTTACCCCAGTAGAGTACACATCTGCATTTCCGTTTAATAAGTTGGTCATCGTGCTTCCGTCTTGGGCTGAAACATATTTAACAGAGTTTGGATCGACGCCGGCTTCTTTTGCAATTTTCACGAATTGAATATGATCCATGCTTCCTGGTGAAGATTCACCGATAACAGTAATATCATCAGGACTATCTTTCATGTCTTCAAATAAATCATTTAAATCATCCCATGGTGCATCCTCACGTACAGCAAATGCTCCATAATCTGAAATCATGTTCGCAATTGGAGTGAAATCTTCATGACCGTATTCTGATTGACCATTTAAAGGAATTAATAGTAACGGCGGTGAGGCAACAAAAAGATGATGAGGATTTTCAGCCTTTCCAGCAATATAAGACCATCCGACAGCACCTCCGCCGCCTTCTTTATTTACAACGCCAATTCCTTGATCGATAATTTCCTGTTCCTCAAAACCTTCTGCTGCCATTCTTGCCGTCGTATCCCATCCGCCTCCTGCTCCGGAAGGGGCGACAAATTCAAGTGATTGTTCTGGCTCCCAGTTTCCGTCTCTAGAATCACCTTCCGCACTGGACTCTCCAGAATCTTCTCCCCCGCCGCATGCAGCAAGTGTGATACTGGTGAAAATTGCCAATGTTGGCAGCCAACATTTTTTCATGTTGAATTCCCCCTTTTTTGATTATTTTAAGTTTAAAAAAAATAATCCGATCTGTAACCGTTTTCAAAATAACTCATATAAAAAAATTAAACATGTATTTTGTTCATTTTGTTCACTAATGGTAATAAATGTATATATAATAAAATAAAAAATACCGCCCGTAAGATTTCCTGGGCGGATGTTTTTCTATTTAATCTTGTTTTTTTCGTATAAAATATCTTCTTTCTGGTCGTCCAACTATTCCATAAATAGGTTTGGCATCGGCTTGATTGGAGGAGATCATATACTCAAGGTATCGGCGTGCCGTTGTTCTTGATGCGCCAAGGTATTGTCCCATTTCTTCTGCTGTCATACCGTCTATTGCTTTTTCAAGTTCTTGTGTAACTGTTTGAAGTGTGAAAGGATCAATTCCTTTAGGAAGTTCTTCGACTTTTTCGATAGCACTCATAGAAGTTTTCTCTTGCTGGGGGCAGCGTATTGACGTGAGCAGGTCAATGTTTTCTTGAGTAACTTGCGAAGTTTCGTGTAAGCGCTGATGGAATAATAAATAGTCCTTTAATGTGCTTTCTAAACGCTCTAGGGAAACGGGCTTAATTATATAATCAAATACACCATATCTCAATGACTGCTGGACGTGCTCAGCTTCCGTAGAAGCCGAAATAATCAGTACATCTACTTTTGGATGCTTTTCACGAATAGTTTTGAGCAAACTTGTTCCAAGTTCATCTGGCATATAAATATCCAGTAACAAAAGGTTAATAGAATGCTTTTCTAGTATGCTTAATGTATCTTTGGCATTTAAAGCTTGATGGTCGCAATGAAAGCCTTCTACACGGTTGACAAGCTCTTGATGAATAGATGCAATTCTGAAATCGTCTTCAGCGACGGCAGTTTGTATCAAGAAACCTCTCCTCCTTTATGCGAAGATGGTGTTTTAGGTAAATAGATTGAGAATATAGCACCGCCTTGAGGGTGGTTATCAAATTCGAGCATCCCATTCAGGTGAGAAACGGTTTCGCGTATGATTGCCAGTCCATAGCCCCGTTTATTATTGCTTTGTTTGGTAGAAAAACCTTTCTTCATTAAGATATCTACTTCTGCAGGCAGACCCGGCCCGTTATCACTGATTTCAAAAACCACATCATTACCAATATCAGTAACGAAAAAATTAACTTCAGGTTTTGGATTGCTTTTAGCAGCGTCCAAAGCATTATCAATAACATTTCCTAATATAGAAATAATTTTTGTTGGTGACATATGATCTGGTAACGGCTCCATTTGACTTGCATTATCCACTTCAAACTTTATTTTCATTTCTGAAGCTCTTCCTGATTTACCGACTAATATTGCTTGCACTGTGGTATCTTTTATTTGGCTGAACAAAATTGCTGTACGTTTGTCCTGGTTCATCGTTTCTTCTTCTATTAACTGAATAGCCTCTTTTGTCTGTCTTAAATGAAGATACCCAGAAAGCGTATATAGTTTATTTGTATATTCATGGTTTTGAGAGCGAAGATCATCAGAATATCTTTTTATATCAGAAAGTGTATTTGCCATTTCCATCATCTCCGTTTTATCGCGAAAGGTGGAAACAACGCCTGCTATTTCATTGTTATCAAAAATCGGCTGTCGGTTTACGATGAATACTCTTCCCTTTAAAGAAAGCTCCTGATTATATTCCGGCTTTCCATGCTTTAAAACACGTTCCATTTTGGAGAAAGGCAATATTTCTTTTAAAGCCTTGCCTTCTATTGCTGGGGCGTGAAAATTAACAACGCTTTATCACCTAAAGATTCTTCTATTTCCATAGATTCTAAATAGGCAAAAAAACCAGACAAAGTAATGGTAACAAAAATAATTAAGGCAAGAATCAGTAAAATAATTTTTGTCTGAATCGTAACGCGCATTGGTTTCCCCCTTTTTTACGCTGCGTTGTCACAGATATGTCACAGAAGGTCAATTATTGAAACCTACGATAAAGTTCTTTGTTTAAATCGTCAAGAGGCGGAATCAGCTAAATAGGAGCGTTAAATGATATGCTAATATGTGAGAAGAGGGATAAAATAAATGAACGTTAATGAATCTGTTATAACTAACGAAGAAAGGGTTTTACATATGAGTAAATCAGTTATTCTTGCAGAAAAGCCTTCGGCAGGAAAAGATATAGCTAAAGTTCTGGGCTGTAATAAACAAGGCAATGGATACATAGAAGGGAGCAGTTATATTGTAACGTGGGCGTTTGGCCATCTTGTCAGCCTTGCTGAACCTGAAGCTTATGATAAAAGGTATAAAACATGGAACCTCGAAGATTTGCCAATGCTTCCTTCACGCATAAAGCTTTCCGTTATTAAAAAATCAGGTAGACAATTCAACGCTGTAAAATCACAGCTTCATCGAAAAGATGTAAAAGATGTGATTATTGCAACGGATGCCGGCAGAGAAGGCGAACTTGTGGCTCGGTGGATTCTTGAAAAAGCAGCGGTAAAAAAGCCGGTAAAACGTTTATGGATTTCTTCCGTGACGGATCAGGCTATAAAGCAGGGGTTTAAGCAGTTGAAGGATGGAAGAAAATTCACAAATCTATATAATGCTGCTCAAGCGAGGTCTGAAGCGGATTGGTATGTCGGCATGAATGCAACAAGGGCTCTGACTACAAAGTATAATGCCTCTTTATCTTGCGGGCGTGTTCAAACCCCTACTTTGGCAATGGTGGCACAAAGAGAAAATGAGATAGCTCAGTTTAAACCAACTTCCTTTCAACGGATATTTGCTGTGACAGAAAATGGTGTGACGTTTTGGTGGAAGAATCCTCAAAATGGAGAGACACGAATCTTTTCTAATAATAAAACAGAACAGATCTTAAAAGAGGTAAAAAACCACCCAATAATGATAAAAGCTGTTCAAAAGAAAAAGAAAAGTGACGGCCCTCCGCTTTTGTTCGATTTAACGGAGCTGCAAAGAGAAGCGAATAACCATTATGGCTTTTCAGCGAAAGAAACACTTAATATCCTGCAGCGCCTTTATGAAACACATAAAGTACTCACATACCCGAGAACAGATTCGCGTTACCTATCATCTGATATACGAAGTACTTTGAAACAGCGTTTAAAAGCATGTGACGTACAGAACTACGCAAAGCATGTCTTGAAAATTAAAAAGAATGACTGGAACATAAATAAAAAAATGATTAATGATAAAAAAGTGTCTGATCATCATGCGATTATTCCAACAGAAGAACCCCCGCAGTTTTCTGCTATGTCTGACAAGGAAAAGAAAATTTATGACCTGGTCATTAAGCGATTTTTGGCTGCTTTTTTTCCGCAGGCACAATATGTACAAACAGAAATAGCAGCAGTTATAAATAAAGAGATTTTTTCCGCTAAAGGAAAAAGGGTGTTAACGGAAGGATGGAAAGGAATTTCCAATCTTCAATATGAGAATAAAGAAGAAAAACTTCCGCTGCTAAACGAAAAAGAGAAAATTAAAATATCAAAAACAGATTCAGAAACAGGAGAAACAAAACCGCCAGCTCTATTCAATGAAGCATCTCTATTATCTGCAATGGAAAATCCGTCCCGCTTTATGTCTGGAGAAGATAAACAGCTTTTAGATACCATTAAAAGCAAGGGCGGTATAGGAACGGTTGCAACAAGAGCAGATATTATTGAAAAGTTATTAAGCAGCTTTCTAATTGAAAAAAAAGGGAAGAGCCTCAAAATTACTTCAAAAGGAAAACAACTTTTGGAGCTTGTACCAGATAAATTAAAATCTCCAACGTTGACGGCAGAGTGGGAACAGCAGCTAGAAGATATTGAGAAGGGAAATCTTGCTAAACATCTCTTTATAGAAGAAATGAAAAGCTATGCCAATGAAGTAGTTCAAAGCATAAAACAAAGCTCTAAATCTTTTAAACATGACAATGTTAGTGGGACCCCCTGTCCGCATTGCGGAAAGTTGTTGCTTGAAGTAAAAGGAAAACGCGGTAAAATAAAAGTTTGTCAAGATAAAGAGTGCGGATATAAGAAAAATATTTCAAAGGTAACGAATGCGCGGTGTCCTCAATGTAAAAAGAAGATGGAACTGCGTGGAGAAGGGGAAGGACAAATATTTGTCTGCCGATGCGGCTATAAAGAAAAGGTGTCTTCTTTCAATAAAAGAAAAAAGCAGGAAAAACAAAGTAAGGGAACAAAGCATGATGTAAAAAAATATTTAAAACAGCAAGATGACGATGAAATGAAAAACCCTGCGTTAGCCGAGGCTTTAAAGAAGCTGCAAAACAAAGAGTAAATCCTCTGGCAGAAAAAGTTGCGCTTTACCATAATTAGTGGTAATATGAATAAGTTGTTTTGATAAACAGAAAACTGGAAACGAAATAAATTTAAATAATATCCAAAATGGGCTGTATCCCGTTAAGGAATCGGGATACAGTTTTTTTGATTCATTTGTTGGGAATAAATAAATCAAATAAAGAAGAATTTATAGATAAAAAGGAGTTATATTGTATTGACATTGTTTACTGATTTAAAGATGGATGAACAGATTTTGCAAGCAGTTAATAATATGGGGTTTGAAGAAGCTACACCTATACAAGCAGAGGTCATTCCAAAGGTCAAAGAAGGCCGTGATATTATTGGACAGGCGCAAACTGGAACGGGTAAAACGGCTGCATTTGGAATTCCTTTAATTGAACAAATGAACCAGGAAGAATCGCACCCTCAGGGGCTTGTGCTTGCGCCAACACGTGAACTTGCGATTCAAGTTTCCGAAGAGTTGAACCGCCTTGGCCATTTTAAAGGTGTACAAGCTCTTGCTGTTTATGGGGGACAGGAAATTAGCCGCCAAATTAAGGCACTAAAACGAAACCCGCAAATTATTGTAGCCACACCTGGCCGGTTTATGGACCATATGAGAAGAAGAACGATTCGTCCAAAATATATGAAAATGGTTGTACTGGATGAAGCAGATGAAATGCTCAGCATGGGGTTTGTAGAAGATATAGAAACCATTTTAAGTGAAATTTCGGAAGAGCGCCAGACATTATTATTTTCTGCGACTATGCCTAAGCGCCTTCAGTCCGTGACTGCTAAATTTATGGATGATCCAGAAGTAGTAAAAGTTAAAAGTAAAGGTCTTACTGTATCTAATATTGAACAGCGTTACATCGAAGTACCGGAAAAACAGAAATTTGATACGCTGTGCCATCTATTAGATATTACTCCACCTGAACTTGCTATTGTGTTTGGACGTACAAAGCGCCGTGTGGATGAGCTTTCTGAAGCTTTAACTCGCAGAGGATATGCGGCGGAAGGAATACATGGTGATTTAAAACAATCCCAACGTGATAAAGTGCTGCGCAAATTTAAACAAGGAACAATTGATATTTTAGTTGCCACCGACGTAGCTGCCCGTGGTCTGGATGTCAGCGGCGTTACTCACGTTTACAATTTTGATCTGCCGCAGGACCCGGAAAGCTATGTACATCGCATTGGGAGAACAGGCCGGGCCGGTAAAGAAGGCATTGCTTTTAGTTTTTCAACGCCAAAAGAAATCAGTCATTTAAAATTCATCGAAGAAACCACTAAAAAGAAAATGATCCGTCAGGATATTCCAACGTATGCCGAGGCTATGCATGGGCGTTACCAGCAAGTTGTTAATAAACTTTTAGAAACAGTGAAGAATGAGAATACGGAAGACTTAGAGAGCACCGCAAAAACCTTGCTAAGCGGTCATGATCCGGTTACGCTTGTAGCTGCAGCTTTGAAAATGAACACCAATGAGCCAGATAACGTAGAAATTAAATTAACAGAGGAAGCATCCCTTCGTCCAAAAAAAGAAAGAGGCAGCCGGAAAAAAGGCTTTAAGAAAAATCATCGAGGAAAGAAAAAACCTTATAAACAATCGCGTTCTCGTAATGATGGACCCTCAAGAAAAAGAAAGAAAAATGTGTAATAAATATAGATAACCGCCTGATTTCAGGCGGTTATTATTTTGACCTAATATCATGTTATGATAATAGGTATGATCTCCTCAACGTAAAAAGGGGGAAGCGACATGAGTTTATTGAGGGCGGAACAAATATATAAAACCTATGGAGACAAAGAATTATTTAATCATATATCTTTCGTAATTGAAGAAAATGATCGGATTGGTTTAATTGGTGTTAATGGCACAGGGAAATCAACATTATTAAAAATTTTAGCCAAGGTAGACAACGCAGAAAAAGGCAAATTGCATCATGCAAACCATATTCATATCGAATACCTCCCGCAAGATCCAGAACTAAATGAAAACCTTACTGTGCTTGATCAAATTTATTACGGCGAATCTGCTGTCATGCAAACGATGCGCCGTTATGAGAAAACACTTCGTGAGCTCGAACAAAATCCAGAGGATGCCAGACTTCAGGAAAGGCTGCTTGAAGCTCAGCAGCAAATGGATGAAAATAAAGCATGGGAAGCCAATACATCTGCAAAACAAGTCCTTACACGTCTTGGTATTACAAATTTTTCAAAAAAAGTAAATGAGCTTTCTGGAGGACAAAAAAAGCGGACAGCTATAGCAAAAGCTCTTATCCAACCCGCTGATCTGCTTATTCTGGATGAGCCGACGAACCATCTAGACAATGAGTCAATCGAATGGCTGGAAAGATATTTATCCTCCTATCATGGAGCTTTTATGGTTGTCACTCATGACAGGTATTTCTTAAACAGAGTAACGAACCGCATTTATGAATTAGACCAAGGCAATTTATACACTTATGAAGGGAATTACGAATTATTTTTGGAAAAGAAAGCTGAGCGGGAAGCACTAGAAGAACAAAATGAAATAAAAAGAAAAAATATTTTGCGTACAGAGCTTGAATGGCTTAGAAGAGGACCAAAGGCTAGAGGAACAAAACAAAAAGCCAGGGTGCAGCGTGTAGAAAATCTAAAAGAACAAAGAGGCCCTATAAAAAAACAGGATGTTGATTTTGCTATCGGCTCTGTACGTCTCGGTAAAAAAGTGTTAGAAGCAGAAAATCTATCCAAATCCTACGATGGCCGTACTCTTTTTTCTTCTTTTTCTTATATAGTTACACCAGGGGAAAGACTAGGAATAATCGGCCCTAATGGAAGCGGTAAAACAACATTATTAAATATTCTGGCTGGTAAAATCGAAGCGGATGAAGGTCATATTGAAGCAGGGTCGACTGTCCGTATCGGTTATTATTCACAGGAACACGAAGATTTAGATGAGAACAAGCGGGTTATTGAATATATTAGAGACATAGCAGAAGTTGTTCAAACAGCAGATGGGCAAGAAATAACAGCAGAACAGATACTAGAGCGCTTTTTGTTTGCTCGTCCGTCGCAGTGGAATTATATTCACCGGTTATCAGGCGGGGAACGAAGACGGCTGTATTTACTTGGGGTGCTCATGAAAGAACCAAATGTGTTATTTCTTGATGAACCAACCAATGATCTGGATACCCAGACATTAACTGTTTTAGAAAATTATTTAGATCATTTTCCTGGAGTAGTCATTACTGTTTCCCACGATCGTTATTTTTTAGATCGAGTGGTGGATTCTCTTTTAGTATTTACTTCTCGTCATACAATTGAACGTTTTCAAGGAGGTTATTCGGAGTACTTAGAAACCGTTCAGCAAAAACAGCCGCCAAAAGAAAAACCAGGAAAAAATAAAAATATTCATAAACCAAAACGTACTCGTAAGAAACTTTCCTACAATGAACAGCAGGAATGGAACGGTTTGGAAGACCGGATTGCTGAATTAGAGGAGAAGAAATTAGAAATAGAAAATAAAATAGAACAAGCTGGAAGTGATTTCGAAAAAGTCCAGGAATTAATGGAAAACCAAAGAACATTAGAAGAGCAGTTAGATGATGCAATGGAGAGATGGACGGAATTATCATTATTAATCGAAGAAATAAATGCGGAGAATTAGAGCAGTGCTGGTAATGTAAAATGTTCCATTTTTTTATCAATCATTCGAGCCTTTATCTGATCATATCAGATAAAGGTTTTTTTTAATTTAATTAAAGATCAAGGAAGTATAGCATGAAGGAAAAGCTTATAAGATAAGTATGTAGAATCACCCAGTATAACTATAAAGGCGATATGGGTAAAATAAGCGAACTATAAAATGAGGGAGATCTATATGGACGTTAGTTTGCTTCTTGAATATGGATGGGTATTATTAGTGCTTATTTTGCTAGAGGGTATACTTGCAGCCGATAACGCATTAGTTCTGGCGATAATGGTAAAAAACCTGCCGGAAAACCAGCGAAAAAAAGCTTTGTTTTATGGGCTGGCTGGTGCTTTCGTTTTTCGGTTTGCGTCATTATTTACTATTTCCTATTTGATTGATGTTTGGCAGGTACAGGCTATTGGTGCACTATATTTACTTTTCATGTCTGGAAATCATATAGTTAGAAAAGTTTGGCTAAAGAAAAAAGAAACACCAGATGAAAAAGCGAAGAAAAAAAACGTCAATGCAGCAAGCTTTTGGGGAACGGTATTAAAAGTCGAGGTAGCCGACATTGCTTTTGCGGTTGATTCTATTTTAGCAGCCGTTGCTCTTGCTGTTACGCTTCCTAACACACCGCTTCAAACGATAGGGGGACTAGATGGCGGCAAATTTATTGTTATTTTGGCAGGGGGATTAATTGGAGTTATCATTATGCGTTTTGCAGCAACTTTTTTTGTAAAACTGTTAAAGAAAAGACCTGGTCTTGAGGTTGCTGCTTTTATTATTGTTGGATGGGTTGGGATAAAGCTTTCTATTTATACATTGTCACATCCAGCCTTGGGAGTTCTGCCAGAAGAGTTTGCTGAATCAACTTCATGGAAAGTGACCTTTTATGTAGTATTGGTATTGATTGCTCTAGGAGGATGGTTCTTATCTAAAGAAGAAAATGAAACATCCATTTAATTAAAACTGCCGAAAGTAATAAACACACCAGGTGCTTATTCTTTCGGCAGTTTTTTTAATTAGAAGCTTTTATAACACCACAGGAAATTCTGTCGCCGGAATCTCCTGTTTTTAATGTTTCCTCGTCTGGCCCGCTTTCATTACTTAAATCAGAAGTGTATCGGTCGGGTATATTTGCAAAATTATCTGCATCGGAATGAACGATAACAGCACGGTTCTCATTAGCTAACTGTTGAGGATTGAATCGATCTAATGCAGTTAACAAATAAGCGGAACCATCTTCTACTCCATATAAAATAGTCATATCACCGGCATGATCCCCGTGATCAGTACCATCCGGGTTATAATGTCCGCCTGCAGTAGTGAAAGGACCATCAGCTGCATTAGGGTCACACACACCCGTTTCATGTATATGAAAGCCATGAAAACCTCTTGGAAGACCCTTTTCAAATAAAGCTTCTACTACAACAGCTTTATCTTTTTCATAAAAACGAACATTCCCGATCACTTCCCCTTTAGTGTTCTGCATTTTTGCTTCAGCTACACTTTTTTCTGAAGTGTTCATCACATCTGCTAGTACTTCTTCTGCATCTTCCATCGGAACAGCTTGGTCATTTGCTGAATTATCCTCCAAAGGAGATGCTTCATTATTACATCCGCTGATCACTAAAGCTGTAAACAAAACCCACATAAGATTGAATATTATTTTCATGCATGTACCCTCCTTCCTTCCTACTTTCTCCAAATCAAAATCATTTCATAATAAAAATTGGTTTGTTTTACAAAAAAAGCTGAAGAAAGGAAAAGCTTGCGTTATAATCAGAAGTAAGATCCTTATAAATGCAAGGTGATATAAATTGGCAAATATATTAAAAATTCTCACTGGAATTTGGTTCATTATACTGATGGTGCAAGTTCTTTCTGCATTTGGCAGGTACATAGCAGTGCTGCCTGACTATTTATTAATCGTTTTCCTGCTGTTGTTTTCCATGGTCATTGTACGTGAGTTTAAAAAAGGTATTGTAAGAGAACTGGAAAAGAATTCGTCGGGCCAATAAAGCAGAAGGGTAGTAGAAGAAATCTAGCCGGAATGGTAACCAAGAAGGTTTTTGGGACTCGGAACTGGAGGAAGCAAGGAGGAACAGTCATCAAGCTAGGTGCTTGTAACCCGGAACAGGAGAACGGTGACCTGGAAAGAATTAGAAGTCCAGTTACCCGCATTTCTGGAAGTGCTGCGGCAGATCCTGATCAAAGAAGATTCACCTCGAGCGCTGCGGTTTTTTTGAATTAGCGCAATGGCACTGCCTGTATAGAAAGAGAAAACTAAAAGCCAGTGGTGATTTATTATCACCACTGGCTGTTTATAGGGGACAGCTTCTTTTCTTTGTTTTCTTCTATATATATTCCATGTCCTTATTAAATTGTTTCAATTGTTTTTAATCCAACCGATTCCAGTACTTGTTGAAGACTGCTTTTGATGTTAAGAGATTTTAAATCAATTCCAAGGTTTACATTGATAAAGCTGCTGATGGACTTAAACTAGTAATAATAACCTTAACACCCATTATTATAATATTAAATAAATAACGGGTAACATAGGTGTCAATATAATGAACACCAGAAAGGTCAAATATAAGATATTGAAACTTTTTGTTCTTCTTTCATGGAGAGTTTTATTCATAATTTCCTGAGCTTGATTTTCATCAATAAAACCAATTAAAGGACACATACCAACCTTATTGGTTAATTTTATAACAGGAATAGATATTTCACTTATTTGTCTCTGAAATCATCTACTTTGCGGTAGATTGCAGAGAAGAAAAGTGACATATATTTTTGGGTCATTCGATGAATATGAGGTTCCATAATGACATGAACTTTTCGTAAATCAACAATTGTAAGTTCCTTATATTTACTGTCTTCTATAATAAAACGCCATAAAGCCGAGCTTAAGTGGGGAATGGCCGAGAGGACTACTGTATGAAATTCTTCTGATTCGGCAGGAATGGCTTCAGCGGTTTCTATTGCAGACTTTCAGAAGATACATGCTGTTCACCTGTCGAAAGGTGGGTGCTGATTAACTGAACCAACTCTGAAAATAAATCTTTTACTCTGCTGGAATACTTCCTGAGAGGAGCAGAGTCCTTATTTTGAGAATACAAAGCATTATCTGCAATTACCTCTTTGTTTGCTTCTATTTCCTTTGCCAAATTTATGATAAAAGGCGACGATTCCTTCATAGGTTTATCCTCCTAAAAAAACGGCTATTTAGGTACTAACTTTAATTGTTACAGCAGTTAAAAAAATTGGAAAATGACGGTTTGGTTGCTAGAAAATCGTATCCTGTTGTCCCTCCAAGAGTCGAGTATTCTTTAACTGAGTATGGAAAGTCTATTGATAAACTCTTTTACTTGATGGAAGAATGGGGGAAACGTTATCTGATAGAACACAAAGCAAGTCCCAATCAGAAGAAACGGAACATAAAGAATACGCATAATTTTTAAGACCGCTCTGAAAAGGTCATTCTGATGAGAAATACTTATTTACTCGATTTAAATAATATTCGAGTTTTTAGATGACTCACTAGAGAACGCTTTACCGATCAATTCCCCAGTGTGTCGGCGTTCTTCTTCATTCATTTGCTTAATAGAAAAAGGCTGATCGGTAGATATATAACTTTCCCACTGCTTTATTTCTTTATGTATAATTCTGGATTTACGTGAGTCATCCGAAGTATTTGCAGATAGAGTGAGCATGTTATCAAGTAATTGCTGGGCCTTCATTAATTGATAATCAGGGTTTTCAGTATCTTCGTTCTGATAAGTGCTGAATTTAATGGCAGCAGCTAAATCATAACCCATTTGGGTAAGAGAATTTTCAATTTTCTCTTTCTCTACGTATTGATTATTTTGATAATACATGGCAGAGCCCATCAGTATATTTCCTATCAGGGAGAGTAAAAGTAGAATATATAGAATAGGGTGTCGCATGGCAGCCTCCTTTGTCTACACGAGAAAAGAAATTAGAATACATTTTTTCTTTTTTTACAAAAGTACTTTATGCCAAACAATATAAAAAACGAGAGCTTTCAACGTACAGGACGTACTAAATCCCAAGTTGTCACAGAACGTACTTCCACACGATGTGGTGACTTCTGCGTTGCGAACACGATTATCGCGAACATAGCAGAAGTAACTTAGGCGGTTTCCTTTACTTAGCGAAAACTAAGTTTTTCTAATAATTAAGACGTATAGAGTTACCAAAAAGTTTCAAATTTTAATTTATACTGGCAGGAAAGCATATAATTTTTAATGGTTAACAGTATAAGTAAAATTACGTCATCCGCCATAAGGACTCGGAGGTAAGCCAAGTTTTTCTAGAAAACGACGTAGTAATTGCAAGAGGAGGCAGCTAATTATCATGAATGATATAAACAATGAAACGCCATTAAGCCTTGGTGTTGTAAATAAAATAATACCTGTTGGAGAAGGTACAAGAGTGTGCATTGATTGTGCAGATCTTCTTACACCTACAGAGGGAGTACTTGTAGGAAACACGGGCCATGGTTATGTACTTGTACTATCGGAAAATCGATCAACCGACACATATCCGCCAAGGCCATTTCGGATCAACGCTGGCGGTCTTCATCAGTATTTATATCAAGAGGAAGGTACTCTTTATTTGTCGGAGCTAAGAGGAGGGAGGCTTCTATGTGTATATAATGGAAGCGAGCAAAAGGAAGTTCCGGTGGGAAGAGTAAAGATGGAAAAAAGAGAGCTGGTTCGTGTAGAAATAGAGGCAGACGGCACACATATTTCTTCTACCCTGCAATATACTGATAGTGTTTCATTTTTAAACAAAGACTGTGAAGCAGTATCTGTTAAAGAACTTCAAGAGAGAGAAGAAATATATTGCTTTCCTGATGAACCAGGAAGGCACCTGGGTAAAAAAATTAAAGAAGAGATTAATGAATATTAATTGTTTCCATATTTGTATATAAGGTTTAGTCTGAATTACTGGCAAACAGAAAAGGGGCTCTGTTTGCCAGCTTTTATATGTTAATATTGAAAAGCGTTTTATAATTTGTGATTAATCGCTTTGTGAATCTCATCTATGGAAGCGTGATCCTCAGGTGATTTGATCAAGATGGTGCCAAAAGAGTTCCTGGCTGCTATTAAATAACCATGTTCCGCCTTGAATGTAAACATCGGTTTCTTTCATGGAGGAGGTAACAACTTTTCTTTTTTCAATGTCTTTAGGAATTAAGTCTTTAACTTGTCCGGTTGCAAAACCGATAACAGCTTTAAATTTCAGGAAGCCTTTTCCCAGTCCGAGTATCCGGTGTTCAATCAATTAGATTCCTATCATGTTTTCCAAGCGTTAAACCGTGCCTGAGGGGCGCAAGCGAAGCGCGATAGCCGGTTTTTAAGGTGTATAAAAATAGAGTGCTGAAAATAGTGGTGTTCTAACCATATCGAGAAAAACTTGACGAATACAATAGAATCCAACTGATTGCAATATAAAGGGCAAATATTGTATTGTTTTATTTCGGGAATAATAAAGGATAAATAAAGGATATTTTTCTCCTTTGAAAATAAATTCATATCGGCTGCGGAAGCTTTTATATGTGTGAAGTGGAGAGGAGCAGGACAAGAAACAGTTATTAGGAAAAAGAGGCTTCCGTTGAAAAAAATAAGAAAGAAAGGAACCTGATATGTTTGATTCAATACTATCTCATCTTATGCTTATTGGCGTTATAGGTATCGGTTCACAATGGTTTGCTTGGCGTTTTCGTATGCCTGCTATTGTGGTAATGTCGGTAGCTGGTTTATTAATTGGTCCGGTTTTTGGAATTATGAATCCAAAAGAAGATTTTGGTTCTTTGTTCAACCCCATTATTTCCATGGCGGTTGCTATTATTTTATTTGAAGGAAGTTTAAACCTTGACTTTCGCGAAATCAGAGGATTGGGCAAATCAGTGTTTCGTATTATTACCTTGGGAGCCTTTCTTGCATGGATCCTAGGTTCATTAACAGCATTTTTTATAGCTGGTTTATCCTGGGCTGTTTCCTTTGTTATTGGAGGGCTATTTATTGTAACTGGTCCTACAGTTATTCTTCCTTTATTAAGGCAGGCTAAGCTAAAACCAAGACCTGCTGCTATATTGAAGTGGGAAGGAATAGTCGTTGACCCATTTGGGGCTTTACTGGCTGTATTTGCTTTTGAAATCATTCAATTTTTAATGATAGACACAGTTACAGTAGAAGCTTTAATTTTGTTCCTTTTAGCCTCCCTTTTTGCGATAGCAGTAGGCTGGGGATGCGGAAAAGGCATTGGTACTATGTTCGAACGCGGCTATGTACCTGAATTTCTTAAATCTCCTATCGTCTTTGCTGTAGTGATTGCTTGTTTTACGTTAGCAGACGAAGTAATGCATGAAACAGGTTTACTGGCAGTCACGGCAATGGGGATGACGCTTGCGAATATGCATATTGCTTCGTTAAGTGATATGCGGCATTTTAAAGAAAATATTTCTGTACTGCTTATTTCAGGCATTTTTATTATGTTAACAGCTTCTTTAGAACGGGAAACACTTATGCAGATTTTTGATCCTAATATTATTGCCTATGTCATTCTTATGTTAATTGTAGTAAGACCGCTTTCCATTTGGTTATCTACCATGAATACAGAATTGTCCTTGAAAGAAAAGGCACTGGTGGGATGGATTGCTCCTAGAGGTATTGTAGCGTTAACAGTAGCAGGTTATTTCGCGAATGTCCTGGCAGAAGCAGGGTATCCAGGAGCTTCCATTGTAACTCCGCTCACCTTCGCCCTTGTATTTGCTACAGTTTGTGCTCACGGCTTTACATTAGGACCGATGGCAAATAAATTAGGATTATCTCTTGAAGGAAAACCCGGTGTGCTTATTGTTGGGGGCAGCGCCTTCAGCACCTCTTTAGCAAGAGTATTAAAAGAATTAGGCATACCGGTCTTGATTGCGGATACTTCTTTTGAATACCTGTTTAATTCAAGAAAAGCAGGGGTGCCATATTACCGCGGAGAAATTCTCTCGGAACAAACAGAATATTATTTGGATATGACTCCATATGATAAGCTTATAGCTGCTACAGACAGAGATTCCTACAATTCTCTTGTATGTACGACATTTGTTCCCGAAATCGGCCGTAACGATTTATATCAATTGAGCTGGCATGATGATAATCGCGAGCACCCTAATGACCTTGTACAGCGAATTGGCGGCAGAGTGTTATTTAGAAAAGGAGCTACGTATGAAGAGCTTAATAAAAAAGTGAAAAACGGCTACGTCTTCAGAAAAACAAAATTAACCAAGCAATACAACTTTGAGAAATATAAAAGCGAAAGAGAACCAGATACGTTACTGCTCTTTATACTAAAGCATACAGGGAAAGTCGAATTTTTCACTACGGAAGTTAATAACATTAAACCAGAATCAGGCGATATCATTGTAAGCCTTTGTCCTCCAGTAAAGGAACAGAAAAAAATAGATGCAAAATTAGATTCTCAACGGCAGCAAGAAAAAAATAATACACCAAAAAACGGACAGTATTAAGAAGACTGTCCGTTTTTTATTTTAACAATAAAGTTTTATGTGAAATATTCAAGCTTTGAGCCTGGAAAATATTTTTCCATATAGTGTATAAGGGTCTCTTTTATTTCTTTTTGTTCATCTGTCTGGTAAACATACTTTCCTATGCCGTAACGGCCCCATTTATACTTTCGCTTTTCTTCATCAAGCTCTAATTTGGTCATAGGATAATTTTTGGCAATGACTCGTTTGGCTGGTTTTGTGAACCGGTGCTGAATAAATTCGAATGTTATTTTTTCCCGGTCCTTTCGAGGGAGTTTACTGTCTAATTCTATAAACAGTTTTTCATAGCCTTCTTTCCAGCCGGAATAAAGATAAATAGGGGCAACGATAAAACCAAGAGGATACCCCGCTTCAAACACTTTTGTAGCAGCTTCTAATCTTTTAGAAAGAGGAGAAGTTCCGGGCTCGAATTGTTTAATCACATAATCAGCATTTACGCTAAAACGAAATCTTGTTTTGTTATTGTGTTTAGCATCCAGCAAGTGATCAACATGATGAAATTTTGTCACAAAACGTAGTCGTCCGTGTTTCGTCTGTCCAATGTGTTCAATTGTCTGTTTGAGAGAATGGGTTAAATGATCGATTCCGACAATATCAGAAGTACACGAAGCTTCGAACCGGGTAATCTCAGGTACACGCTCGTCTATATATTTATCAGCCTCATCCAGTATTTCTTCCACGTTTACATATGTTCTGATATACGGTTTACTGCCCATAGTTGTTTGTAAATAACAATAATGACAGTGTCCCATACAACCGGTAGCTAGAGGGATGGCATACTCTGCTGAAGGTTTGGAATTATCAAATTTGAGAGTTTTTCTAATTCCAACTACTAATGTTGATTTGGCAACACGGTATTTTTGAAAATCATTTTTCCCTGGAAGATTTCTGACTTGATTATGGGATGTTGTTTGTTTTATTTCTATTCCCATTCTTGTGAACTTCTCATGCAGTTCCTGTCCTAACGGATAGTCTAAAGCCTTAGGTTCCATGTAGACAAGCTGGGGAGTAAAAGGTTTTTTTACCATAAAAGCACTTCTTTCTCTTAATAATCAGCCTCAGCAAAAATGTTGTCATAAGCGGTTAAAGCCTCTTGATAGGTTGAAAACAGAGCATACTCTTCATCAAGTGAATAGATTTCTCCGTCAGCAAATAAACATAACTTCTTTTCATTTTCAGGGTCAATCATTACTTTAACAGCATGAATTGTTGCTACATCAGGGGAATGAGGATTGCGAAAAAAAACATATTTAACATCCCCAGGCTGTAAGTTGTCTAAACTCAAAACATATCACTCCTTTTACCATGTAGTGTGTCTAAGTGAGGGAAAAATATAATTAAATTCGACAATCAGTTGACAATGATAATTATTTTCAATAATCTTATAATAAATGTATTGAGAATTATTTTCAATTAAACTGGAGGTTGAAAATGGATTCCTTGATGATTGTAGGTGCTGATAGGCTAGGAGCAATACCAAAGAGGCTTAAAGAAATTGGTTTTCAAGAAATTTCACATGTGAGCGGACGAAAAGTAAAAATGGTTCATAAGAAAATTCCTGTTCACACAGATTTGGTACTCGTTCTTACCGATTACATTAACCATAATGTATCAGCTAAATTAAAAGAAAAAGCAAAAGAGCAATCTATACCGATTTGTTATGCGAGACGGTCATGGTGTTCTATTTATCAAGCATTAACTCATTGCGAAGAAGTTTGTGAATCTTGTCCTATGTTATCAAAAGATTAAATGAGAGAGGTGCGGCATGAAAAATTTTCAGTTACTGCTACATAACGAAGGCGCTCCTTTGCAGCCATTGAGTCTTCAAACCTTTTTAAACGATATACTAAAAGAATTGGCTTATGGCCATATCTCTACTAGAAAAGAATTACTTTTAACCATAAAACACAATTGGAAATATATATCTAACAGAGATTTTAATTCAGTGTCTGAAAAAATTACATCTCTTGCTGCAATGATGGACGAGTGTTTAAAAATGTTTACTGCTTTCACCCATTCGAGTGAGTGGGAGGAATTCGAAACGGAAAATCATATAGTAATATGCCGGCATATAAACAATACTAAAAATGAGGCATGGGTGTTACTAACTGGGGATAAAGAGGAAAAAAATAAAAGATGGGGAAAAACTGTTCATATGATGAATAAAAAGTTTCCCAATGCAGACTGGATTTTGAAAGGATTAGATGCGGCAAGAGGAGAGAGGTTTTTAATGCAAAAAAAGAGAATATAATAAATAATACAGCTGTCATTGTAAGTAATCAATGACAGTTTTTATGCTTTAGGTATAAAGCTATTGATGTGTGGGTAACTCACTTTATTGGGGTATCCGTGTCTAACTCCAGACCTCAGCCGCTAGGGGTCCATCTCTTCCTCCTCCGGTCATTAGAAAGACCTCCTGAAGAAGGTCCAGAACCTGCCGCGTTGTTTATAAGATTGGAAAGCAATATTTGTTATATGTGCTGTTAAAAAGGGTAAATAGTAGTCGAAGGATCTAGTAAAAAAATATTGGTGTCAAAGGATGAAATAAATGTTTGAAAAAGCCCTGTTGCTATTTAACGGAAATGAAAATCAAGAAAAGATTCAAAAAAATCTTGAGTTAACCTCAGGAGTTTTAGCTTCTTATATAGAAAAGTTAGTCATTATTCAAACACAATATAAGGGACATACTGAAAAAATTTGTGAAAACATCGACGGAGAGTATGATGCTGTTTTCCTTATTGGAGGAGATGGGACGCTTCATGAATGCATAAATGGATTAGCCAAATTAAACGATCCGCCTGCTGCTGGAATTTTACCAGGCGGTACTTGTAATGATTTTTCACGTGCACTGCACATTCCTCAAATGTTAAAAAGAGCAGTTGAAACGTTAATTAACGGAACAGTTCGTTATTTGGACATAGGGAAAATGAATGAGAGATACTTCGCAAATTTTTATGGGATAGGCTTAATTGCAGAAACCTCAGAAAATATAAATGAAAATTGGAAGGGACTATTCGGGAAAGTTAGTTATTTTATTAGTGCTCTTCAAACGTTTACTAATACTTCACCTTTTTCATATTCCTTGCAAACAAAGGAAGAGGCAATCGATGGAGAAGCAGTGATGGTTCTTATCTCTAACGGGAACTTTATTGGGACAAACCAGCTTCCATTTCAAAATAATGAAATGGATGACGGTCAATTTGATATTTTTATTATAAGTGAGGGAGGGGCAGCTTTACTAAGAGAGTATTTAAATGCAAAAAATCCTTTTGTTTGGGAAGCAGACCAAAGCGACATTCAGCATTACCGCAGCAGTAATATTTATTTACAAACTTCTAAACAAATGAAAGCAGATACAGACGGTGAAATCTATATGGAAACTCCGGTTTCTATTAAAAATCTTCATAAAAAGATTCCTTTTGTTGTACCAAATGATATGCTCCCCAAAAGGTAGACAGATAAAATAAAAAATCTGTTTGGCCTGGAGGGGAGTATTTTTATGGCACAGAGTCGGTTTAATGCAGAACAAAAGCGCAAGCCCCTGTTCAGCCTCGACAGGTAAATGTTCTTCAGTCATGAAAGGCGCTCTTACTTCCACAGGATGTGCTGACTTTTGCGTTGCGAACACGATGTTCGCGATTCTAGCAAAAGTTCCTTAAACCGTCTTGGGCCTCCGAGAGGCTGGGCGCTTAATCTAGAAGCGGATCAAACAATATGGAGATAGTTATCCACAACTTGTAAAAACATAATTTCTTAAACAACAAGAAAAGCTTGAGGTTATCCAAGCTTTTGAAAAAGGTCTGTCTTCCATTAAAGAAATCATAGAACACTATCAGATTAGCTTATCCACCTTCAAAGATTGGAGAAGAAAATACAATCACCTTGGCCTCGAAGCCTTACAATCTTCCAAAAGCTGGATCCCCTTATTCGAAAGAAGAAAATTACAGGCGGTCCACGACTATCTCTCAGGGAAGTATTCTCTGGCGGAGGTTACCATTCGTTTCGGGATATCCAGTCAGTCGGTTTTGCGAAAGTGGATAAAGCAGTATAATGGTCAAAAAGAGATGAAAACCACGGGGAAAAGTGAATCGTCCAATGACCAAAGGAAGAACAACCAAAAATTAGAAGAACGAGTTTTTATAGCTAGAGATTGTATAGAGAATAAGAAGGACTATCAAACCATCGCTGAACGGTATAATGTGTCCTACCAACAAGTGTAACAATGGACCCGAACTCTAAAGCCCCTTAGCGATTTTGGACAAACGAAAGGTAACTTAGTTACACTAGAATCAAAGGGGTTGATGGACTATGAAACGACACGTTTACTCCAATGACTTTAAATTGCAAGTGGTAAAAGAAGCACTCGAAACTGGCAATAAAGCCTTAGTAGC
>NZ_JBHFQG010000015.1:0-83550 GCF_041949975.1 Alteribacillus sp. JSM 102045
ACTCGAGGTCGTATGTCTCCGTTTGGCGGCTTCTCCGGATCATCTTTGTTGTCATGGACACGGAGGACGAGAGGTGCACAGAAAGGCGCTACGCCGCTCCTGCGGGAAAAGCAACGGCTGAAGACCCTGCAGGGAGCGTTTTACTCCCGATTAGGCTGAAGACGTTACTGCGGCAAAGAAGACACTACGAGAACGAGCAAAGAGAGTTGGAGTAGATGTCGCACTTGTGCCCTGAGGGTGAAAGCGAAGTGTATTTCACACTGCGTCTGTGAACAAACAACAAAGTGTGTGAAAACAGTTTTAAAGAAAGAAAATAAGCTCTTCCTAAGGGCTTAAATATAATATACGAGGGGAATGCGTTAATGAACAAAAAAGAAATGGACACGCGGCTCATCCATGGAAGACCGCATCATAATTCTCATTACGGAAGCCTGGTACCTCCTATTTACCAAACCTCCACCTTTTCATTCACCAGTGCGGAAGAAGGAGAAAGAAGATTTGCTGGAGAAGCAGATGGCTTTGTATATTCCAGACTTGGCAACCCTACGGTTCAGGAGCTGGAACATAAAATAGCTGACCTTGAAAATGGAGAAAAGGGAATAGCATTCAGTTCTGGTATGGCTGCTGTCTCTTCTATACTAACTTCTGTTGTCAAAACGGGCGACCATATTTTAGTGTCAGAAGGAGTGTATGGATGCACCTTCGGTTTGCTGCAGATGTTAAAAGATCGATATCAAGTGGATTTTGACCTGGTTAACATGGACAAAAAAGAAACGATTGAGGCATATTTGCGTCCGCATACTATAGCTATTTACGTAGAAACGCCTATTAACCCTACCATGAAACTAGTAGACTTACAGATGATTAGTTCTATTGCTAAGAAACACAATCTTTTTTATATCGTTGACAATACGTTTTCTTCTCCTATTTTGCAAAGACCGCTGGAGCATGGGGCTCATGTCGTATTACACAGCGCTACGAAATATATCGGGGGACACGGGGATGTCATTGCTGGTCTTGCAGCAGGAAGCTCCGATTTTATCTCTCTCGTTCGGCGATCATCTCAAAAAGACATAGGGGGAATCCTTGGACCATTTGAGGCATGGCTGCTGCTGCGCGGTTTAAAAACCTTATCTCTTCGAATGAACCGTCACTCTGATAATGCAGAATCTCTTAGTATACGACTTAAACATCACCCAAAAATAGAAAAAATATATTACCCCGGCGATCCTGACTTTCCACAGCACCCTCTGGCAGCCATGCAAATGGATCATTTCGGAGGACTAATAAGCTTTGAGCTAAAAGGAGACAAATCAACAGCTCAGGCGTTTATGAATAAGCTTTCGATGATTCGTATCGCTGTCAGCCTCGGTGATGCAGAAACTTTAATTCAGCACCCTGCCAGTATGACTCATGCAGTGGTCCCTGCCGAAACAAGAGAAAAAATGGGTATTAGTGACCGTTTACTGCGGCTTTCTGTAGGTCTCGAATCCGAAAAGGACATTTGGCAGGACATTGAGCAAGCCCTTCTAAAAATATAGCTATTGCTTTACCAGTTAAAAAAATATTTTAAAGCTAATATAATAGCTGTATAACCAAGAGATCCTGCCAAAAATGTTTTAAAATGGGCATTCTCTTCAGAAGGGAGTTCTTTCTTTAAAACGTTTAAGACCATTGCCCCTGATATAAACGCAAACACAATAGCGAGCACATAAGAAGGAAGCGGAGCGAATACTCCTGTCACCCATCCAGCCATTATTCCGACAGCAAGCAGGTACCTTCCGAGCGATTCGTACCTTCTGCTGTCTTCCCTCCACATATCGTGCGAAACAGCCATAAAATGAAATCCAACCGCCACACCATAAAATACGGCTTCAATCCCTTTTATAACCGATGCAAAAATAATATAGGAAATAAGCATGTTGTATAGGGCGAAAAAGACTATTTGGATCCAGAAAAAGTGACCTTCTCCTCGCTCATGCTCCCTGGCTGCTCTATCCGCTGCTTTATGAACACCATAGAATATGAGCAGACCAAGCAGGCCTAGCATGTACAGCTCCGATTCCATGGTCAGCCCTTTTGTATCACCTAATTTCTCTTGCTCTTTATGTAATGATGGAAGTACATACACAAACACATAAGAAACGGCGACCCCGCCTGAAAAAGAAAGCCACTTAAATCGTCCAATCACTGAAGAAGAAATGATTTTATTGGCAAATAACTGTACGAGCAGATATACAATGATTAGTGCTAACGAGTCCACCGTCATGTTACCTTCTCCCTTCATAGTTAAAGCAACAATATAGGTTTTCCCTCGCCTATTCATTCAAAAACTTCGAAACATTACATTCGCTAAAAAAACTGCCATCCGGGATAACCGAATGACAGTAAACACATCTATTTACATTCCCATGAAAACCAAAAAAGAGTGCGGATATCGTAACACCGAAATCCCGCACTCTTTTTCAGTTCGACTTACTTATACATAAATATAAACGATTCCCTCTTCAATCGACACATCGTAGCTTTTTACACAGCCTTCATCAGGGGCTTGCACGATGCCATCTTTTAAATTAATTTTCCATTCATGTAATGGACAGAATACGTGCTCTCCACTGACAATTCCTTCGGAAAGAGGACCTCCTTTGTGAGGACATTTATTTTGAATAGCATTCACAGAATGATCTTTCTGTTTAAAAAGAGCGATTTCTTCTCCATCTACATTAATCCGTTGCCCTATCCCTACTGATAAATTATCAACCTTTGCCACTTCCACTTTTTTTAAGCTTTCCACTTTACTCATGCGAGCCCCTCCTTATACTTCCACATGTGTTTTTTCATATAACTCTTGTTGTTTGTCTTCACTATCCACAACCTCTTTCCAAGGGTCACGACCGGTAGAAAGTGCAACTTCAAGTCTCTCAATAAGTTGTTTGCGACCTTCTGGATCTTCAAGCACCACTTCTTTCATATGATCTAATCCTACTCGTTCAACAAAATGGGAAGTGCGCTCCAAATATCTAGCATTTTCTCGGTAGTATTGTAAGAAAGCACTAATAATATCAACTAATTCTTCTTTCGTATTCACTTTGCAGAATAAGTCCCCGCCGCGAAGGTCTACACCGCCGTTTCCACCGACATAAAGTTCCCAAGCTCCTTCGACACCAACGACACCAAAGTCTTTAATTCCTGATTCCGCACAGTTACGTGGACAAGCAGACACTGCCATTTTTACTTTGTGAGGGGTGTTGATGTATTCAAACTTTTTCTCAAGCTCCTGACCAAGTCCGATGGAATCCTGGGTTCCAAAGCGGCAGAAGTCTTCCCCTACACATGTCTTCACTGTACGAAGCGCTTTTGCGTAAGCAGAGCCAGATTTCATACCAAGGTCATTCCATACATTAGGCAAGTCTTCCTTCTCTATGCCCAGCATGTCGATACGCTGTCCGCCTGTCACTTTCAAGAGCGGTACATTATACTTATCTGCAGCGTCCGCAATTTTACGTAGTTGGTCAGGGTTCGTTACCCCTCCATACATTCTAGGAACAACCGTGAAGGTACCGTTATTATTGATGTTCGCGTGAAGTCTTTCATTAACAAATCGTGAAGTAGGATCGTCTGTATTATTAATTGGGGCGACCATTTTCAAGTAATAATTTATAGCTGGGCGACATCTTGGACAACCTTCGTCAGATTCCCAACCAAGTACATTCATGACTTCTTTAGGGTGGGAAAGACCTAACTCACGAATTTCGGCCACGACTTCCTCATGAGTGTACTCAGTACATCCGCACATTGGCTCTTTATGATTCTGTACAACCTCTTCACCAAGAGTTGCAGTTAATAAGTCAGCAACAAGTGGCTTACAGCCTCCACATGAACGTCCCGCATTCGTGTGCTGCGTAACCTGCGCTACCGTATTCAGGCCATCGTTATTGATAGCATCTACGATTTCACCTTTGCAGACCCCATTACAGTCACAAATCTGCTCATCTGCTGCCATTGAGACAACAGGACTTTCTCCAGCAGACGCGCTTGCATCCTCAGAAGGCAGAATAACCGCTTTATTCATATCCGAAATATCCTGCCCTTTTTTCATCATGTCAAGCAGGCGTGGAGAGTCGGAAGTATCGCCATACAGAACAGATCCAACTACTTTATTGTCTTTAACAACTACTTTTTTATAGATCCCTTCAAACTCATCATTTACCCTTATGGCACGAGAACCTTCTTCATCTTGAAACTGGCCGGCTGAGAAAAGGTCAACTCCGGAAACTTTCAGCTTAGTATACATTAAAGATCCATGATAACCTTCAGTCTCTTTGCTGCATAAGTGATCAGCCAATACTTTTCCTTGTTCATATAACGGAGCTACTAAACCGTAAGCGATACCGTTATGCTCGGCACATTCTCCAACGGCATAAATGTCTTTTGCGCTTGTTTCCATATAATCATTGACAACAATTGCACGCTCTGTTTTAAGACCCGTATCACTAGCTAATTCAATATTTGGCTTAATTCCAACAGCCATAACAACCAGGTCTGCTTCTAGGAAAGAACCATCTTTAAACTTTAAACCTTCTACTCTATCTTTACCTTTTATCATTTCTGTTTGCTTACTCATGTGGAAGCGCATGCCTTGCTCTTCGAGATCCCGGCGCAGCATGTCAGAAGCCGATGCATCTAATTGACGCTCCATCAAGTGGTCAAAAATATGAATAACTTCTGTTTCCATATTTAAGTTTAATAACCCTCTGGCCGCTTCCAGACCTAAAAGACCGCCTCCTATAACTGCTGCCTTTTTATAATGCTTGGAAGTTTCTATCATAGTTTCGCAGTCTTTAATATCCCGGAAGGCTATAACTCCCTCTTTATCAGCCCCTGGCAGTGGAAGCATAAATGGATTAGAGCCTGTTGCAAAGATTAAATGATCATACTCACAAACTATTCCATTTTTGCTGTGGATTTTTTTTCTTCGTTTATCTACTTTCACAACCGGATCACCGGTGTATAATTTAATACCGTTATTTTCATACCAATCATAATCATTTAATATTATATCTTCTACGCTGCTGTCCCCTTGAAGAACTGATGATAAGGCGATCCTATTGTAGCTAGGATGAGGTTCTTTTCCAAATACAGTAATTTCAAACCGATCAGGATCTCTTTTTAAAATTTCCTCAATTGTCCGTATACCCGCCATGCCGTTACCTATTAACACTAATCTTTCTTTGTTCATTTTAATATCCACTCCCTTTTCTGATTTATCCAATTTCTTGTATCTGTTTCTCACCTAAAGCTTCTATTACATTTTCTGTATTTGAAAGTGCCGGCAGTACTGCATTTGGCACATAACCATATTCCTTAATCATTTGAGCTGTCTTTGTTCCTATACAAATAAATGAAAGTTCAGGCAGAGTATCTGCTGATTGCTCTTTCACGTATTCAAGAAGTTTGCACAGCACTCTAGCTGAAGTTTCCCTGCGAAGCAATACGCTGGTTGCATGCCCTTCTGTAATTAAACGGCTTATAATTTCTGCCATATTATTTGATAAGTGGCAATCTTCTGTTTTTAGCTCATAAACTTCTGCTCCAGCTTCTTTTAAATTATCAGCAAAATCCTGATCTGTGCTGTCACTGGATAAGGTTATAACACCCTTTCCGCTTAACTCCTTTTCTGTCACCCATTGGAGCAAATCATGAAGCTTAGTAACATCCCCCACAACAATTACCGCTGGGTTACTCATCTCTTTTTCTTCTGCCATAGCCGGTATTTGCTCTAGAGGACCTGTTATAGACCGCTGCCTGCCGTAAGTTCCCCATTCTGTAACAAGTGTGCTTGTCCTGCGGTCTTTCCCTTCTTTAATGAGCTGTTGTGCTATATAGGGAAGATTTTTTATTCCCATGTAAAAAACAATGGTGTCAACCCCCTTTGCTAAATCTCCCCAGGCGATATCCGGCTTCCCATCTTTATTTTTACTATGTCCGGTTACGACTGCAAAGGACCGAGAATATTCTCTGTGCGTTAATGGAACGCCTGAATAGATAGAAGCAGCACTCCCTGCTGTTATTCCCGGGATAATTTCATAGGGGATTCTGTGCCCGCTCACGGCTTCTGCCTCTTCCCCTACTCTCCCGAAAACTGCGGGGTCCCCGCCTTTTAGCCGTACAACCTTTTTTCCTTTTTTGGCTTGTATGATCAATTCTTTTTGAATATCACTTTGACGAAGTGTATGCTTACAAGGCTGCTTGCCGCAATATATTAACTTTGCATTATGCTTTGCTTCCAATAATAGAGACGGATGAACGAGACGATCGTAAATGATAACTTCTGCTTTTTGCAGTGCTTTCAAGCCTTTCACTGTAATCAGTTCTTGATCTCCGGGACCTGCACCCACAAAGTAGATTTTCCCTTTGTTACTCTTCATTCGTCTCTCCACCTTTTGCTGAAAAATTTATTATCTTTATCTTGATTACATTGTAAGTTAAACAAGTTAACATGTGGGCTTTCTTGTTAGATAACCTAACACGTTTTTTTATATTTAAAAGAATAATCCTTGATCGCATTTTAAATATCAAAAAAAGAGCTGTTCCGAAAGGGTACTCACTTTCGAACAGCTCTTCTTGCGCTTTTTTTTCTACCACTTTTTATAAGGTAAAAATTTACCATCCATCGTGACGACAACTCGGTCGCCATTCGGGTCCTCTTTTCTATCAACATCCAATCTGAAGTCAATGGCACTCATAATTCCATCCCCGAACTCTTCATGAATAACTTCTTTTAGTGTCGTTCCATACACTTGAGTTATTTCATGAAACCTATAGATTAGGGGATCGATAGGCACCGATTCATCTAAAGATCCTTTCGTTGGGATTGCTGTTAGAAAAGGAATAACCTCTTCCTCTAATTTTAGGTAGTTTACGAGTGTTCTTGCTTCTTCTTCACTCATAGTGGCCTGCCCCTGGATAGCTGCAGCCACCCATACTTTGTTTCTTCCTATCGCTTGGGCTAACTCTTCATATGAAACGCCCTGAACTTTCTTGGTTTCTAAAATAATATCTGTTATGCTTTTTCTCATTTCCTGCTCTTTGATGTTCATACTATCTTCCTCCCTAAATTATTTATTGTGCTTTCTTTAAGTTCTGTAAAGGTGCTTCCTTGCCCTCTTCCTTCTTGCCATGTGTGAAGTAAAGGGCGGCTCCTGCCAATAGAAAAGCACTAACTAAATTTCCAAGCAGAACTGGTATTTGATTCCACAGCCACCAGTCAGCCATTGTTACATCGGCTCCAAGCATCATTCCAGCTGGAATTACAAACATGTTAACCACTGCGTGTTCAAATCCTTGTCCAAAAAATATTAAAATTGGCAGCCACATTGCTGCTATCTTTCCGATGGTGGAACTCGATGTCATGGCCATAATTGCTCCTAAGGCTACCATCCAGTTACATAGTATTGCTTTTACAAATACCGTCCCTAGACCAGCTCCTCCTATAGCAGCATATCCGATTGTTTTTGCTTCCGCTGCTAAAATAAGCTGCTCGGACATAGCACTAGGGTCAGCGGTACCAAATTGCGTAGTTACCAATACGTATAAAAAGGCATAAAAAATGCTTCCTATCAAATGACCGACAATTACCCAAAACCAATTACTAAGCATATCTGAATTCGATATTTGTCCATTTAATTTTGCCACAGGAAGTAAGGCAAAATTACCTGTAACAAGTTCAAGGCCAAGTAAAATGACCATCACAAACCCTACTGGAAAAATTAATGCTCCAATCATATCAATACCAGTTTGAAGGCTAGCAGTGAATGCCAGCGTTGTAGCGTACCCTAAAAATACGCCAGCTAATCCCCCTCTCATTAATAAATCCCTGATCGAGAGGTTTGCTTTTGTCTTTCCGGCTTGAATCATGGTGTCCACAACTTTGCCAGGTTGAATACTATCCATTTTTCTCTCCTCTCTATTCTTTTTCTAATATTTATTCCTGCTTGAATTGTAAGGGAGCCTTTATACTTTGACTGCTTATTTGTTATTTAATCTCACAAGGTTTTTGTAATGGAATTAATTCACTTGAAAATTACCCCAATTTAAGTCTCCTATCTTAACAAGCAATTTATAAGCATTTTCAAATGCTTTTTCATGTCTTAATAAAAAATGTTTTGGTTTATAATCTTTCGTCATTCACCTAATAAACCACTTGCTGCATTAAAATCAACGACAAGTGCTTATCAATTTGTGCAAATGAAAGGAGAGGTCCGTCCTTGTTTTAAAAAAGCACATATTTCGTTTTTTAACCAGCCCGAAAAGTTTCTAACTATTCAGAAACATAAAAAGCATTTTCTAAAAGAAAGGTGGATTTCTTTGAGGCTAAAAGATGTATTTAGTTATAAAGATGAGAAAATTAAAGTTCTTCATTTTTGCTGGTTTGCTTTTTTCGTCTCATTTTTTGTCTGGTATAATATGGCACCTCTCGCTACGACGATGATGGAAGATATGGGCTGGCTGACCCCTGAACATATAGCGGCACTTGGTATATTAAATGTAGCTTTAACTATACCGGCTCGTATTGTAATTGGCTCATTATTAGACCGGTTCGGCCCACGAATTGTTTATTCAGGACTGCTGATCGTCATGTCTATTCCTGCGTTTGTGTTTGCTTTTGGTGATACATGGGCTCAACTTATGGTTTCAAGACTTGTCTTAGGAAGCATCGGAGCTAGTTTTGTGGTTGGTATTCGAATGGTCGCTGAGTGGTTTCCGCCTAAACATGTTGGATTTGCGGAAGGCATTTATGGCGGCTGGGGAAATTTTGGTTCGGCAGCTGCAGCCATGTTTTTACCATGGCTTGGAATGACGTTATTTAGAGGAGATGATGGATGGCGTTATGCAATCGCCTTTACAGGTGTCGTTTGTTTCATTTATGGAATCATTTTTTATTTTAACGTAAAAGATACCCCGGATGGCCGTGCTTTAATTAAACCTAAAAAGAGCGGAGCAATGGAAGTCAGCTCATGGAAGGATATGGCACAGCTTATTTTTTGGACAATTCCCTTAGGAGGGGCTTTGGCTCTAAGCGCATGGAGAATTGAAAATATGGGGTTTATGTCACAAAATATTTTGTATGCGATATGGGCAGTCATTGGCCTGGTATTCGTTTATCAAGTTTATCAAATTTTAAAAGTTAACGTTCCTCTGCTGAAAAAAGGTATAGCAGAAGATGATAAGTATCAATTCAAAAACGTAGGTGCATTAAACAGTACGTACTTTGCAAACTTTGGTGCTGAGTTAGCGATTGTATCAATGCTTCCTATGTTTTTTCAAATGACATTTTCCTTAACTCCGGCCGCTGGGCGGTGTGCTGTCCGACCGTATGGGAAGCAGACGACGTGTGATGCTTATCCTATGATAGGTATTACATTGGGGCTTGTCGGTATGGGATTAATCGATTCAAGCTGCTGCAGCGGTGGTCATTACCGTTGTTACGTCTATGTTCATTCAAGGAGCAGAAGGGGCTACCTTTGCTATAATCCCAATGATAAAAAAACGCATTACTGGTCAAGTTGCCGGCATGGCAGGGGCATATGGAAATGTTGGAGCCACCGTCTATTTAACATTATATACATTTGTGACTCCCCAGCAATTCTTTTTTATTTTAGCCGGAGGAGCACTGATAAGTTTTGCAGTTTGTTATTTCTCCTTAGAAGAGCCGAAGAATGCCTTTAGTGAGGATTATTATATGTCTCAAGACGATTTAGATTTAGAAAAAGAATCGTTCAACGAAGTGGCAGCCACAAAAGAACGAGCTGTAGCTTCCAGTTCAAAATAAATCTTGGAGCTGATGTATATGAAAGAGCAGTCCATTGCGGCTGCTTTTTTTATTACTAAAAGTGATGAAAAGGCCAAAACGAGAATAAATTTTCACAAAGGACCAAACCTTATAAACAAACAAGGAGGAAAACGATGGCTGGATATTTGAAAAACATCATGGAGAAAACAAAAGTAACGTTTCAACAAGCTAGTATGTTATTCAAAGAAAAATTATATGATATCACTGGAACCTCTACCGCAACGGTGGAACAATTAACAGCGTATATTCAAAACCATCCAGAGACAAAAAAAAGTCAAAAAACATTTCTTGGCATGACTTTTACTTTTTATCAACTAAACGAAAACGACATCCATTATTATTTAGAGATGAGAGGCTCTGCTATATTACAAATGGATGTTTACACTTCGGAGCATAACGTGGTTTCTTACCGCTCCTACCGCGATCAACAAACTCTTGCTTCCCCTATAAAATTTCCATAACAAAAAAGTTGTCTCCATGGATATGATAATCCTTGGAGACAACTCTATCCGCACAATTAATAAGGTCGAATAGAAACCGCTGCTCTTTTAAATCCGGGCATTCGGCATACGGGATCTAGTTTACCATCAATAAGGTTATTTATATTTTGTTCTCTGCCCCAGTGCATAGGCGCAAACAAGGTGTCTTTTCGTACAGTCTCCGAATAGGTACAGCGGAGCAGAGTTTTTCCCCGCCTGGAGGTGATAACTGCTAATTCTCCGGGACGAATTCCATAAGATTGGGCAGTATCTGGATGAATATAAACAAATGATTCAAATTCACGAGCCAGCAGGCGGGAGCTTCGCTGAGTCTGCGCACCGCTTAAGTAATGATTCATCGTACGTCCTGTTGTCATATAAAGAGGAAAGGTTTCGTTAATAAATTCTTTATATTCCTTCACTGGTTGAGAATAAAATAATTGAGCTTTTCGGTCTGCCGTCGCAAATGAATGTTTAAATAAAATGGCGTCCCCTGATGTTTCCATACTGGGACAAGGCCAGAAAACTCCTTCTTCCTTCCTGATACGCTCATACGTAATTCCATAATAATCGGCTTTCCCACCTTTAGAAGCAAGACGCAGTTCGTTAAATATATCTTCCGCTGAACGATAAGAAAAATATTTTCCTTTACCTAAAACAGAGGATATTTCAGATAGAATTTTCCAATCATGTCTTGCTTCTCCTGGAGGCTTACGGGATGCTTCACGTAAGGTCACACGGCCTTCCATATTCGTCAATGTCCCTTCATCTTCTAAGTAAGAAGTGGTTGGCAAAATAACATCTGCATAGGAAGCTGATTCTGTCATAAACATCTCTGCCGCTGCCATAAAAGAAATATTTGTAAGTGCTTCCTTTATAAGATTGGCATTCGGATTAGAAATAACGGGGTTGGATCCTATAAGAAATAATCCCTTTATTTCGCCTTTTTCCATTTTTTCCATCATTTCATAAGCAGACACACCTTTAGATGGAAGGGACTGCTCCTCCACTCCCCAAACGTCAGCAATATATTGGCGATCTCTCTTATTTTCGATGGACCGGTAACCAGGAAGCTGATCCGCTTTTTGACCGTGTTCTCGTCCTCCTTGGCCATTTGCTTGACCGGTAATAGCCCCGTATCCACAAGCTCGTTTTCCTATTTTCCCAGTTAGAAGCTGAAGGTTGAGAAAATGCCGGACAGTTTCATGCCCATCGGTTTGCTGTTCCACCCCTCTAGCTGTGAAAATCATACCAGTTTTAGCACGACCAAATCGAACCGCTGCTTCATGGACATCCTGATAGGTTACTCCTATGTCTTTACATAATGCCTCAACGGATATATCTTTTAAAGCGTCCGCCAATTCTGAGTAACCGCTCGTTCTTTCTGCACAAAAATCTTCATCCCCTAATTTTTCTTCTATTATTATTTTTTCAAGCAGCTGCGCAAGCTTTTTATCATTTCCCGGTTTAATTTTCAAATGCAGATCAGCCATTGCTGTGGTATCAGTTTGCCGTGGATCAATCACGATCAGAAAAGCTCCATTTTCTTTTGCTTCTTCTAGGTATGGAACGAATGTCGGCTGGCATTCTGCAACATTTGTTCCTGCCAGAACAATACATTTTGCCTCAGGTATCTCACTTAATCTATTAGTCAGCCCTCTGTCTAACCCAAACGTTTTCATACTAGCTGAGGCTGCCGAAGACATACAAAAACGGCCATTATAATCAATATATCTTGTCCCAAGGCCAACACGGGCAAATTTGCCTAACAAATATGCTTCTTCATTGGTTAATGACCCTCCCCCATAAACAGAGATTGAATCAAACCCATCATTTGTTTGGAGAGCTTTGACGTTTTCTTTAATTACTTGAAGAGCTTCCTCCCATGACGCTTTTCTAAACTCTCCATTTTCCTTAATTAACGGAGAAGTAATTCGTTCTCGATGAACAGCATGCTGATAAGCATTTTTTCCCTTCACACAAAGGCGGCCTTTCGTAGTGGGATTATCCATGCCGATCGTTCTGTAACGATACCTGCCTGCACTACGTTCTTCTATCACTTTCTTTTTGCATTGCATACTGCAAAAAGGGCATTGTGTTTCATGTATATTTTCTGTTGCGGCTGATTTCTGGCGTTCTCGAAAGCTGGCAAGCATACTTTCATTCATTAAAGTCCCTCCTCCATCTCTTGCTGCATTCAACTAAGGGGTGAATATCTCTTTTTTCATTGTCCAAACTTCAGTCATTTGTTTTCTTAACCTGCTCTGCAGGTCTTCTCTATCTTCATCTGATAGCAAAACTTCTCTAATGACAGGCGGAGACAACCGCACCATCCATTCCGCAAATCTTTCACGATACTGAGCACTTTCTCGATAAAATTGGATAGCCGTCTCTGTAAACTCCTTGAGTTCCTCATCAGATATCACATATAAAATAAAACGCTCACCTTTTCCATCAACATGCATTTCCCAAACATCCCCACTTCTAACAAGGGTAAAACCACCTGGAGAAATCGAGGGGGGATACATTTTTGTCGTTTCTATAGAAAAAGGGGCAGGAAACGATAAGGGAAATGAATTGTGTTCGAGCTCTTCTAGGACGCTTTTTCCCTCTTCCGTCTTTAATTGGAATGGTAATAGTTGTGCTTGTGGATATGAACACAAAGGAGTAGAAGTGACGCTGCAAACATTTTCTACTTCCTCTAACGGAACATTACTTAACTGCACCCTTCGTCCGCTGCTCATTTTCATATTCGACAAAGGCATAGACGCTGCAACACGCATCCAAGTCCCTAATGCTGTTGATGTTTCTTTCTCTTTAATTGGCAGCGATTCTATGGTTACAGCCTCCTTGTCTTCCCTATAAATCCAAGGAGGGCATACCTTTTCCATTTGTCCAAATACAGAAAGATAATATTGAAGCGCTGGCAGACATATCTTGCATCCTTCTGTTTCCCATTCGGTTGATAACAATATATCGGATAAACTCTTCCACACTCCGGTATATATTAACTTCCTGACCTCTTCGTCTTCTAATGAAGTACAATCGCACAATGATTTTTTTTCTGCCTGATGCTTACACTGATCAAAAACGCGAAGCAGCCCCGAAACGTCTCCGGAACACCCTCCGCATGACGAAGAAGCTTTTGTAGAGGTCTTAATTGTTTGCGAACTTGGATGTTCTGTATTAGCAATATGCTGGAGAATTGTTTGTTTATTTACTACATTGCATTTACAAATAATAGTCTCTGGAGATGAATGTATTAAATTTTCATCCATATTCTTGCCGGAAAGCAATTCCTCTTTTTTTTGAAAGGACAAAGGTTTTTGAATGACCATACGTTTAGCAATATCTTCTGAGGCCGAGGCATCACCAAACAAAACAGCTCCTTGAATCACGTCCTCTTTAAGGACCAATTTTTTGTATAAAGGCTTTGTGCTGTCAGCTTGAACAATGCTGTCTGTTTGTTCTGATTCTTCTATATTACCTGCGGTAAACAAATCAATTCCTGCAATTTTTAAATGGCTGTATGTTGAAGATCCTTTATAAGCATTGATGCGTTTATCGCAAATATGATGGGCCGCGATTTCTGCTTGTTCATATACGGGAGGGACAATTCCATAAGAAATCCCATTGTGCTCTATACATTCCCCTATTGCGTACACATCATCTGCACTAGTCTGCATATAGTCGTCCACCAAGATGCCTCGGTTCGTTTTAATACCGCTTTTTTGCGCAGTCTCGATGTTAGGTTTAATGCCTGCTGTAAAAAGCACGAAGTCAGTATCAATTTTGGTACCGTCTTGAAGCTTAACACTTTCTGCCCATTTTTCTCCAATAATGCCAGAAAGTGATTGACGAAAATAAAAAGAAATCCCCCGTTTTTCCAATTCCTTTTGCAAATATGAAGAAGCCGTATCATCCAGCTGCTTGTTAAGTAATGCAGAGCCCCGCTGAATAACGTTTACATCCATTCCAGATTTAGCAAGTCCGTAAGCTGCTTCCAGCCCTAAAAATCCTCCACCAACTATTACACTTTTCTTATACTTCCTAGATAGGGCTTTAAGCTTTTTTACATCTTCCAAAGTTCGAAACGTAAATACTCCATCCTTCTCTTTTCCTGGAATATTTAATTGCACAGCTTTGGATCCTGTCGCAATGACCAGCTTGTCATACGAATATGTTTCTTTTTGGCTGGTATACACCACTTTTTTATCTGTGTCTATGTTTTTAATGCTTTCATTTGTATGCATATAAACGTTATGCTCTTTATACCAGGCGTCAAAATGTGAAAATAAAGAAGACTCACTTGTTTCTTCTTGTAAAAAAGAAGAAAGCATGACGCGATTATAATGTACCGCAGGCTCTTCTCCAAAAGATCTAATGGAAAAGAAGTCATTTCCATGAGAAATGATCGTTTCTATGAAACGAAGTCCGCTCATACCGTTACCTATAACAATTAATTTCTTTCTCATTCTTCTCCCTCCAGCAGTCAACGTTCCTTTTTTTGTGATTTTCACATTCTTGCTTATCATTGTTTCTAATTTTCAAAAGGGGGGCTACACTTTAGGAAGGAAACATAACATACTTTTTGTATACATATTTAGACATGGCAGGGAATAACAAATAAGTTCACGAACTTTTAATTCAAGAGATAAATGTGTGAAACATGCAAGGAGTGATTCGTATGTCTTATGTAAGAGCAGGTTTGATAGGTTTTGGTTTTTCTGGCGCTACCTTTCATGCCCCGGTAATTGATACTGTGAAAAATATAGAAATCACACACGTTGCTTCTTCTAATCCAGAAAAAGTAAGAAATCACCTTCCAAATGCAGAAGTTTTTAACAACGCAGAAGACGTTTGCCGACATTCTGAAATTGATGCTGTGATTATAACTACTCCGAATACAACTCACTATCCATTCGCTAAAGAAGCGCTGGAACATCAGAAGCATGTTGTATTGGAAAAACCTTTTGTTCCCAGACTCCAGGAAGCAGAAGAATTGATCTCTATTGCTGAGAAAAAAGGACTTCTTCTAAGTGTTTATCATAATCGGCGCTGGGATAATGATTTTTTAACTTTGAAAGATTGTATGGAAAAGGGAGAACTCGGCAGTGTTCATACATATGAAGCAGTCTGGAACCGTTACCGCCCCGAAGTTAGAGATAGATGGAGAGAACAGAATCTCCCTGGTTCAGGAAACTGGCATGACCTTGGTTCCCACCTGGTAGATCAGGCTCTTGTATTATTTGGAGAACCTGATACGATTTTCGGAGATATTCAGGTGCAGCGTAAAGGCGGAAAAATAGCAGACTATTTTCATGTTATTTTAGGTTATCCAAATAGACGTGTAATTCTCCGTTCAGGATCCATGGCAATTGGTGACAGTCCACGTTACATTGTTCACGGCACAAAAGGGAGCTTTGTGAAATATGGACTGGATTCCCAAGAAAGCATGTTAAAAAATGGGGGGAAACCTGGAGATCAAGGTTGGGGAGAGGACTCAAAAGATAATCAAGCCATCTTAACAAATGAAAGCGAGAATAAAAATATACCAAGTGTAAAAGGTGCATATGAACAATACTATATCAAATTTCGTGATGCTGTTTTAGAAGGGTATTCATCTCCCGTTACCGCACATGAAGCAGCCCGCGTTATTAAAGTACTGGAACTGGCTGAAAAAAGCAGCCAAAACCAGACCGTTGTTTCTTTTCATTAATCATTAAAAGACCGGTCATCCTGAACTGAATTTTCAGGTTAACCGGTTTTTTAATTCACTAGCTGCTTTTTCTGGATCTGATGCTTGGCTAATAGCAGAAATCAAGGAAACCCCTTCTGCACCTGCATCGATGACTTCTTTGGCATTGCTCTTATTAATACCACCTATCCCTACAATCGGGAGCTTTATCCCCTGTTTTCGCAATGTCTGTATTCCTTGGGAGCCAATCGGGGCTTCTGCGTCTTCTTTTGTAGATGTTGCAAACATTGGTCCCGTTCCAATATAGTCCGCTCCTTGGCGTTCAGCCTCTTTTGCTTCTTTTAACGTTTTGGCAGACACACCAATGATCATAGAAGAAGGACATTTCTTTTTAATATCCTCTACTGGCTCATCATCTTGCCCAACATGGATACCATCTGCTTCTAATAAGATAGCGAGTTCTGTATCATCATTTACGATGAACGGAATTTGATGGTTTTTGCAAATAGATTGAAGTTCTCTGCCCAGCTTTTCTTTTTCCTTACCTTCTAACGCTCCCACTCCTTTTTCACGAAACTGAAAGCATGTAATTCCGCCTTTGATTGCTTTTTCTAAGACCTCAGAAGGATGGCCTGAAGTGTTATTGCTTCCCATAATAAAATACAGTAAAAGATCTTCTTTATTCATTTCCAGATCCTCCCCGGTCTAATACTTCTTTTTCAATATGCAATTGTTGTTTAAAATCCATTTCGCCTGAGTGGTAAAGAGCGTTAAGCAACTCCATTTGAAAGGTGCCGGGGCCTTCCATTGAAGCAAATCCTTCTGCTCTTTCTGCTGCAACTCCATAATAACCTAATGCTGCGGCTGCCCCTTCTGCAACACTTCCTGATACAGTAAGAAAAGCCGCTGTAACTGCACTGGCAAGACACCCGGTTCCTGTTATTTTTGTCAGCATGGAATGGCCATTGTAAATCGTATATAGATTAGTTCCATCTGTTACAGCATCTTTTGCTCCCGTAACAGCTACTGGAATATTTAATGTCTTGGCAGCATGACCTGCGATGGCTCCAAGGTCCCTTTCTCTGCCTGAAGCATCTACTCCACGTATATCACTGTCCAGCCCTGCTATCGCTGAAACTTCTGCTTCATTCCCTCGCAATAACGTAATATTTAGTTGCTCGAGAAGATTACGGGCTGTTTCTGTTCTATACGTTGTTGCTCCAGCTCCTACAGGGTCAAGCACCACTGGAATTCCTTTTTCATTTGCTTGCTTTCCGGCCAGCATCATCGATTCGACCTGGCCCTCATTTAATGTCCCGATGTTCAATACGAGCGCGTCCGCTGCCGAAGCCATATCAGCTGCTTCCTGCACAGCATTTGCCATCACAGGAGACGCACCCATAGACAAAATTCCGTTTGCAGTAAAATTCGTAACCACTACATTGGTAATATTATGAATTAACGGTTTTTGCTCTCTAACTTGTTCTAAAAGCTTACTTACCTCTTTACTTCTCATAAAAGCTCCTCCTTACACTAAAATATCATTTTTATCTAATCGAGAAGCCCAATGGTTTACCGGCCCATCCCCTTTGCCTATACCCAACGTATGATGAATAGCTTGAGAAATAAAGATTTTACTTTTTGACACTGCATCTTTAATATCATTTCCTCTTGCGAGTTCAGCGGCAATAGAAGCTGATAGACTGCAGCCTGTACCATGGGTATGATTTGTATCAGTGCGCTGAGCAGTTAAATATTCAATTTTCCCGTTGCAATATAGAATATCGGTAGCGTCTCCTGTTAAATGTCCGCCTTTTACCAAAGCAGCTTCCGCACCCATTTCATCCACTAGCATTTTCGCTGCTTGTTCAGCCTCTTCCTGAGTTTTTATAGACATTGCTGTCAACGTTTCGGCTTCTGCAATATTCGGTGTAATAACGCGGGCAAGCGGGAACAGCCGTTTTTTCATAAGTTCTGTAGATTCCTGTTCCATTAAGGAGTCACCACTTGTTGCTACCATAACAGGGTCTACAACTAATGGAAGATCTTGTCTCTCTAACAGTTCAGCCACTTTTTCAATCATTTCTGGTGTAGCGATCATGCCTGTTTTCACTGCATCTGGACGAATATCTTCTAGTACAGCTTTAATTTGTTTTTCTACCATATCGAGGGGGACATGCCAAACATCCTGAACGCCTTTTGTGTTTTGAGCTACGACTGAAGTGACGACCGCCATTCCGTATGCTTTACGTTCCTGAAAGGTCTTTAAATCGGCATGAATACCCGCTCCGCCCGTTGGATCCGTCCCAGCAATGGATAATGCACTTGGTACTTTCCCCATATATATTACCTCCTATAATTAAAAAAACCGCTCTCCGAAAGAGAGCGGTCGACATCATTTATCGTATATCTTCGCTCCACTTTCCTACGATGGCATTAACCATATCAGGTTCGAAGGGACCGATGCATTCAATGCATCATCTCAGCTTCCAAAGCGCCCCTAGTGGATTATTGTTTTAAGTTAATTCCATGTTACTTGACACTAACAGCAGTGTCAAATAAGTGCTTTTACTCGTTATTTCGGTCACTATCTTCTTTTCTTTGCTGCTCTATATTTTTGGACTCCCCTTTTGATTGCTGAAGAATACGTTCAAGCAAGTAAATAATATCGTCTTTTGACAAATGTTCTTCTTGCTCTTTGCTTCGTACCTCTCTTGAAGCCTGCGACTCATTTTCCGTTCGTTCCGGAAGCGCCGTATTATTTTCTTCCTCCGCAGCACTTTCTTGATAATACCGGTTAAGCTCGTAAGAATAAACAACCCTGCCTTCAGGCGTGACGTATTTTTTATTCATCGTTCTTGTGTCTTTATCAAAGAAACTGTAAACCACCGGTATGACAAACAATGTAAGGAATGTACTGCTGATGAGTCCGCCTATCACAGCAATCCCCATCGGCTGTTGAATTTCTGTCCCTTCTCCAATACCCAGCGCCAGTGGAACAACACCTAATATGGTGGTAACAGCTGTCATTAAAATTGGACGGGTTCGCTGTTTGACACCTTCAATGATTGCTTCTCTTGCAGGCATTCCTTTTTCTTTCATTTGATTGATATAATCAACCAGCACGATAGCATTATTGACCACAATACCTGCCAGGACAATCAGGCCGATAAAGACTGTAACACTCAGCGGCGTCTGCGTAATAGTAAGTGCCAGCATCACCCCTATTACTACAAGCGGTACACTAAACATCACAACAAACGGATATTTAAAGGATTCAAATTGTCCTGCCATCACCAGGTAGATGAACAATAACGCAAGCAAAAACGCGAATACAAGGCTCTCAATCGCATCATTCAGAAGTTCTTGTTCCCCAGAAAAAGCATAACTGGTGCTATCTGCTAAATCAGCATCCTCAATAATATCTTCAACTAATAAAGACATATCGTTCAGATTCGTATCGCTACTGTAAGTTACAGTAAATTCTACACTTCGCTCCTGGTCCAGCCGGTTAATAACCGCCGGCCCTTCTCCTTCCTCTATAACAGCCAAGTCATCAAGAGGAATATACTCTCCCTCATCATTAGGGATAAGCAGGTTTTCCAGGTCTTCCTGATTTTCAAGGGAATCTTCCGAATACTTTACAATCACATCGTAATTTTCATTACTGTCTGTTTGTATAGATGTTGCCGTTTCCCCTCGTGTAATATTATGCACCGTATCTGCAATTTGAGCTGGGACAAGACCATAATCCCGGGCGGCATCCTGATCCACCCGTACTTGCATTTCAGGAGCTCTTTCATCTGCTGAGGTTTCAACTTCCCTGACCTCATCTTCGTCATTTAAATCTTCTTCTATTGCAGTCACTGCTTCATCTAAAGCCTCCGTATTGTTATCACTTACGGAGAAAACAATTGTATTCGCTTCACCTCCGCCGACTGCTGCCTGTGTAGTTAGGGAAATATCAGCTTCATCATCTGCTCCTGTCACTTCACTCTCGATTTCTTCAACAAAATCTATTGTACTTTGGTCTCTTTCCTCTAAATCGGTCATCGTTACAAACATTTGAGCTTCATGGGATCCTGATGGCCCACCCATTCCTGCTGAATCTTCAGAAGAGCCTATTACGGACATATAATCTGCTACTACCGATTCATCATCTAATATATCTTCAATTTCTTCTACAGTTTCTGTTGTTCTGTCCAGACTCGTGCCATGTTCCATTTCAATGTCTACAGTAAAATAGCCGTCATCTGTGGCGGGTAGAAAGTTAATCCCTGTCGTTGCCAGACCGGCACCACCGCCAGCCAATAAAAGGAATGTAATAAATAAAGTAACAAATCGATGCCCTAATACCCATGTTATCGAGCGTTCTAATCCCTTTATAAAGCCGGAATTCTGTCTTTTTCTCTCTTTGTCTTCATCGGGAGGGGTAAGCATTCGGCTCGACATCATTGGCACCACTGTTAAAGCCACCAGCAAAGAAGCAAGCAGACTAAATGCCACAGCAAGTGCAAATTCAGTAAAGATATTGCCGACAATTCCACTGATAAATACAATAGGCAGGAAGACAGACACCGTTGTCAACGTGGACGCAGTAATAGCTCCTCCGACTTCTTTTGTTCCTTCAGCTGCGGCCTGCCTGGATGTTTTACCCATGGATAAATGCCGGTATATGTTTTCAATAACCACAATAGCGTTATCGACAAGCATCCCGATCCCCAGGGCTAAACCACCCAATGTCATTAGATTTAAGCTTACATCAGTAAATAATAAGAAACCAAATGTAACAATAACCGAAAAAGGTATGGCAATTCCTATAATAAGCGGTGTTTTCAAGTTTCTCAAGAAGAAAAACAGGACTACCATAGCAAATACACCGCCAAGGATTAATGCCATAGATACGCTGTCTATAGATTCTTGAATAAACTCTCCTTCATCATAAAAAGATACCGCCGTCAGCTCATCATATTCGTCTTCGTCAAGTAAAGACTCCATTTCTTCGTTAAAAGCTTTCGAAACCTGTGCAGTATTAGCATCTGTCTCTTTCATGACAGTCATCTGCAAAGCAGGCTCCTGATCAGCTCTCGTAATTGCGGTTTGCTCTTCTGTCGTTAATTCAATATCTGCTACATCGGATAAAAGCAGTTCTTCCCCATTTGCAGGGTCTGCACCAACTACAAGCTCTCCTAAATCTTCTTCCCCTGCTAATGTATTTAGTACACGCGTGCTCAAGCTTCGATCTCCGGTTTCAATGGTACCGCCGGGAAGTGTAATATCATGAGACTGAACAACATTCACAATATCCTCTTGTGACAATTGATTGCTTTCTAGTTCTTCTTGGTCCAGGTTTATTTCAAATTGTTCAGTAACTCCCCCGGACGTATCAACATTTGCTATTCCATCTATTCTTTCAAGTTCTGATTGAAAGTGCTCTACATCCCCTTGAAAATCTTTAATGTCTTGGTCATCTGAAGTAATAGCCATTTGAGCCATTCCCATCATAGACGGGTCAAACTTCAGAAAGCTCGGATCATTCGCGTCATCTGGAAGTGATGCCTGATTCATTGCTGTGATAATATCTTGTTCCACGTCATCAATCGTCGAATCCCAAGAAAATTCAAGTAAAACAAGAGTCATCCCTTCTTCAGAAGTGGATGTCATATTATTAAGCCCTGCCAGTGTAGAAAGCTCTTCTTCTAAAGGTTCAGTAACTTTATCTTCAACTTCTTCGGGGCTCGCTCCGGGATAGCTCGTCACTACAGCACCCACCGGCGGATTTATTTCAGGAAACAACTGAAGAGGCAGATTAGTTAAAGAAACTCCACCTAATAGAATAAATAATATCATCCCTACTATCGTTAACTTTGGCCGCCTTATCGACAAATTAGTGAGCTTCATTCAGCTGCCTCCCTTTCTGACTCTACTATCTTTTTTATTTTCAATGCGACTTGGTGAAAAGAAACGAGATCTTCATAAGATAATTTAATGAGATATTTTGAAGAAATTTTATTGCGTGTTTCTGTCATTCTTTCAAGAACCTTCTTTCCTTCCACTCCTAGCTTCACAAAAGTCTGCCTCCTTTTTCCCGGATCCAGCTCCCGTATAATGTAGCATTCTTTCTCCATTTTAGATAACAACTGGCTAACTGAACTAGGAGAAATATGAAGCAAGTCGGAGAGATCTTTTACATACAGCGTTTTATATTTAGAAGTAAGAATTAAAACTGAACGGTACCGCTCTGGTATATCTTGATAAATACCTCCAAATTCTTCATGAATATTTAAAGATAATTCAAATAATGCATCATCTATGAATTTTAAAATTTCTTCTTTTTCCATCCCGGTCCCCCTCTCGCCTTTCTATACAAGTTTTATTATTATAAATAATTTATTAAATATAACTATTTAGAAACTAAACTATTTAACAATTTAATTCAAATTAAAAAAACCGTCAAGTGTTAAAAAGATTGTTCACTTTATTTTCAATTTAGAACCTTTGAATTGCAAAACAGCCGGTCGAGAAATAAATCACGACCAGCTGTTTTGCTTGGTTTCCGTATTTCCTCTCTTTCTGCGTCTTCGGTCTTCAAGCCTTTCCCTGGTTACCGCTCTGCTGTCTTCTCCTGCTCGGGGTTCAAGCTCCTTGCGGTGAAGGGGAATTCACGAAAATACTGCAAAAAAAACAGATCGGCTGTCATGTAAAAAGGCTGTCCCCTGTTTCAGAGACAACCTTTATACGATTATTTATTTATTGTTTTCTTCTCCCTTTTGTATTATCCCTTCTAACTTTATAATGACATCTCTTACTTGTTTTAATTCTTCTAAATCCAATTCGGAAATATAGTCTTTAATGATAGAAGCTTCAAAAGCTTCAAATTGTTTTTTTAGTTCCTTTCCCGTTTCACCGAGTGTCATCGTAATTTCTCTGCGGTTTTGTTCATTTATAGACCGTATAAGTAAATTTTCTTTTTCAAGCTTGTTCATCGCCTGACTAATGGCACTTTTTGAAATACCCAGCCGTTCTGACATCTCGCTTAAAGTAATATTTTCATTTCGAATGAATAAAATCATAATAGTTTCCTGGCGTGAGGTTAATTGAAGCTCACTTAAAAGAGGCATCTTGGGCTGCAGGTATTTTGATATGTTTTCAAGCGAATGAATGGACTCTAAAAATACTTGTTTGTAATCTTCCGTACTCATTAATTTCATCTCCTGCCTTAAAACCTTACCTATGTTTACACTCCATTAAATTCTATAAAACTGCTTTTTTTAAACCTTTATTTAAAAGTGCCCCTATCGCACCGCTGTATTCTCCATGCTCAAGGAAAAATGCTTTTTTTCCTCTTAACTCTGTGTAGCCTTTTATAATATCTTTCAGCGTATCATGATGAGAAAAAGTTGATCCGATATAAACGACCGAATCTGTTTTTAATCGTTCTGCTGCTTGCACACTCATTGTTGTAATGGTTTCTCCAATCATACGAACGACAGCAGAAATATAATCTTCCTGCGAAAAAGTCTCGTTTTTCATTCGGGAAACGTTACCAAAATTACTAGCGGTTAAATCTCCGGAAATAGGCGGCACTTCATGGGAATAAATATCACCAACAGTGACATTTAAACGTTCACCCCTGCCTGCTTGGCCAAGAGTCAATATAGCATCATAATCGTCTTCACCTGTTAACAAATAAGATAACCCAAGCAGCGTACCCCCGCCCATTCCGCTTCCACCTATTCGCTCATACGAATCTCCATGAACAAAATGAATGGAAGTGCCTGTTCCAACGTTGGTCACCATAAAACAAGAACCTGTCTGAGAGAGAAGATTCTTTTCTTCTAACAGCCATTTTACTCCTTCACAAGTAGCTTCAAACTCATTAATTTTTTTAACTGGCCAGGCCGAGTTTTTTGAAAACAAACCAGCTTTACCACCGGTAATATGTATTGCGGGGTTGGTAAAATTGTTATTAATCCAATTATTTACTTCATTCATTTGAGAAGTTGGAATTTTTTTATATCCCCAATTTCCACCAAGGTTATATACGATTTTTGATAATGTTCCTCCAACGTCCACTCCCAGATATCCTCTGTTCATCAAGCTGACGAACTCCTTTCCATGCGAAGTAATATATCATCTTTTTGTAATGTTCTATACATTTTAACTCCTTTTATTTTATACCATATTGTTAAGCAAATGATAGGCTGGCAAATGAAAAGACTAAAAATACCTTTTTTTGTTATACTGTGATAATCAGATATTTTTTTGTTTTAGGAAGAAAAAACACTTTTGTCATGAATGCTCTTTATGACAGTTAGGCAGGGAACGAAATGGATGTATATTCGATTTTAATTAGTTTTCTGTTTTTATTAAACTTCATATTCGCCGGAATTATTATTTTCTTAGAACGGAGAGACGCCACCTCAACGTGGGCATGGCTCATGGTATTGTTTTTCATACCCTTTCTTGGATTTATATTGTACTTAATATTCGGGCAGAACATGAGCAGAAAAAGGCTATTCGATTGGGAAGACATTAAAAAGATTGGAATTGAAGACCTGATAAAAGAACAAATAGAATCTCTACGGGACCAGCGCTTTCATTTTTCCGACCCGGACTCCCGTGAATACAGAGATCTTATTTACATGCAGCTTGTTAACAATGATGCCCTTCTGACCCAAGATAATGATGTAGATCTCTTTACTGATGGAAAGGAAAAATTTGAGCAGCTGATCCAAGATATTGAAAATGCAAAGGACCATATCCACCTTCAATACTATATTTTACGCCATGATAATCTTGGTTCTAGACTGTTATACATTTTAACAAAAAAAGCAAAAGAAGGCGTCAAGGTTCGTGTTCTGTATGATGAAATGGGATCAAGAAGCCTTTCGAAAAAAGTATTTCGATCCCTTAAAGAAGCAGGGGGAGAAGTAGAAATTTTTTTCCCTAAACGCATTCCTTTTATTAACCTTCGTTTAAACTATCGTAACCATCGGAAATTAGTTATTATAGACGGAAAAATTGGATATGTCGGAGGTTTTAATGTCGGGGATGAGTACTTGGGGCTTAATCCGAAGTTTGGTTATTGGAGAGATACACACCTGCGGATGCAAGGCCAAGTTGTAAAAGCTGTACAAACCAGATTTATTCTAGACTGGAACCAGGCTACCCACCATCACTATATTCATTATGATGAAAGGTACTTCCCTTTGACAGAGCCTGTAGGGGATATGGCGGCCCAAATAGTATCGAGCGGACCTGATTCTGAATGGGAACAGATTAAAAATGGCTATATCAAAATGATCACCTCTGCTAATGAATCCGTATTTATTCAAACGCCTTATTTCATTCCGGATCAAAGCTTAATGGATGCCTTACGAATTGCTGCATTATCTGGAAAAGATGTCCGTATTATGATACCTAACAAACCGGACCATCCTTTTGTTTACTGGGCTACTTTTTCTCATATAGGCGAGCTTTTGAAAACAGGAGCCCGTGTTTTTATTTATGAAAATGGATTTATTCATGCGAAAACTATTGTGGTAGATGGTAAAGTCGGTTCTGTTGGAACTGCTAACATTGATGTGCGAAGCTTCCGGCTGAATTTTGAAGTGAATGCCTTTTTATACCATAGACCAACAGTAGAAAGGCTGGCCTTAATTTTTGAGCAGGATATGCAGCATTCAAGAGAATTGACTTATGCTCAATATAAAGACCGATCGCTATGGATTCGGTTTAAAGAATCTATTTCGCATCTATTATCCCCTATTTTGTAAGAAGAAAAGCACAAGCTCCCTTTTTTTAATGTCGTTCGGCTAATGTTAATGAATTTCTACTAAATTCGCAGAAGATCCTTCATTTCACGCCTTTAGCAGAAGTTCCTTCCACATGGGTCTCCGAGAGACTGGGCGCTGAAGCTAGACATCAAAAGCACAAAATTACATACTTTTTTACCTTATAAGCCTCCTGTCCAGGCTAATAAGCTGAAAAGCCAAATCCTCAAATATAACAGAGGATTTGGCTTTTTCTTATAAATTTGGAAATCTTACAGCTGCTATGTTTCTGGCCAGTTTAGAGATGTATTCTTTTCCATTGGCCATGGCAGTTTCCACGCTTTCCGGTCCCGGCATAATACTAAAGGCTGCCGTGATGCCATGAGAAAACACAGCTTCATAGCCTTCCCCCAACTGGCCGCACAATGCAATCACCGGAGCACTGGTGCTTTCTGCTGATGCCTTTGCCACTCCAACCGGCGTTTTTCCAAATACCGTTTGATGGTCTATTTTTCCCTCTCCTGTAATAATTAAATCTGCTCCTTTTACTCTTTCATAAAAGTTTGCTTCTTTTAAAACAATATCGATTCCCGGTTCCAGTGAAGCGTTTAAAAACGCTGTCAATCCAGCTCCGAGGCCGCCGGCAGCTCCAGCACCTGGAAGGTTTTCTACATCCATTTCTAACTCTGATTTAATGACTTCTGCATAGTGATGGAGAGCATCATCCAAAATTTTAACCATCCTGTCATCTGCTCCTTTTTGAGGGCCATAGACAGCGCTGGCACCATTTGGACCTGTAAGCGGATTGTTGACATCACAAGCTGTAACTATGTTTGTATGTTTTAAACGTTTATCTAATCCGGATAGATCTATTTTTCTTAATTGAGACAGTGCTTCTCCACCAGCTTCTAAATCGTTATTATTACCGTCCAGCAATTTACCTCCGAGTGCCTGGACCATTCCGGCTCCTCCGTCATTAGTAGCACTTCCTCCAATTCCAAGGATAATCTTTTCAACCCCTTGATCAAGCGCAGCTTTAATAAGTTCACCAGTGCCGTAAGTGGTAGCTTTTAAAGGATTTCGTTTTTCTTTAACTGTCAGTCCAATCCCTGAAGCCTCCGCCATTTCCATCACAGCTGTATTTGTATCATGAAGGATTGCATATGAAGCTTCTACTTTGCTGCCATCGGGGCCCGTCACGGTTTTTGTGTAGATTGTACCGTTTAAGGCGTCTGCCATTGAACGGGTCGTTCCTTCTCCTCCGTCTGCCATCGGAATTATTTCCGATGTCAAGTTTTCCCCTATGTATTCCTTGAACCCTTTTTCAATGCTTTGAGCCGCTTCTAATGCTGTCATACTTTCTTTAAAAGAGTCAGGGGCGATAACTATTTTCATTTTTCCTCTCCTTTTAAACATAAAGTATATGTATATTTTTATATCGTACCATTAAGAAACCTTGGAATAACCAAGGTTTAAGTTTCATACAGCTCTTTTTTATGTTTTTGTAACACTTCTTCAAATAAAAATTTCTTTTCGGGAAGCGGAAGCATGCAAAATTCTTCTTTTACATTTCCTTCTCCCCCTAAACCAATGATGGATTGGCAAAATCCACATGTTCTGCTTTTATGAATAACTGGATTTTCATTAGGATACCAATCGTTTTTTTCCTCTACAAAATAACCGTGCATGGCAAACCGGGTTCCATCCATCAATTCGATATGCATATGCAGCATGCTTCCCCTTTTCCATGTACCTTCTTTTTCATAATCTCGTACCGGAGTGTCCCCTTGAATTTCCACCCATGAATCTTTGATAGTTAAAAACTCAGGAAGCTCCTCATCTCTTAAATCTCTCCAGCCTGGAGTTTCCTGGCCTGTTTCCCGCAAATATTTAATGTGGTCTTTATAGCGGGAAAGATATAAATGAACAGGTTCGCGATCCATTCTGTGACTCCCCCTTTTCCCGCTGAGCGGAAGGTATCTAAAAGGGACATTTTGCCCTCATTAATTACTTTCGATAGTCGTTTCCTATTTCCCTTTGATTTTATAATCTTTTTATTGAAATTAATTGTTAGAAAAACTCGGCTTATCTCGTTTTAAAGAAACGCCTAAGCCAAAGGAACTTCTGGTAAGTTCGCGAACGTCGGCGTACAGGACGTGGCGTTTTTGGCGTTGAGTGCGCAACGCAGAAGTCACCAAGTTATACTTTCCTATAGTATAAAAAAATGGATACTTTTTTTAAAAGTGATACATATTTTACTAATAATCGCAATTTAAAATAAAAATGATTGACGTCTTTAACTTTTTCATCTATTCTTTCCTTAGGGAAACTTATTAGTGCCAGGCTAAAACTGGCTCTTTCTTTCGCTTTATTTTTTGCCTATGGTAAACTTTTATTCACTTGAACAAATATGTAGGAAAAGTGGGCACTAATTCAGCTTATAAAACATAAAATGAGAGAAAACATATGCCTTACTAAATATCGGTGTGAGGTTAGCTGTGGTACATTTTTCTTCTGCTGGCTCCATGCAGCTGAAGAATCCACTTATTCATGAAACCCGGCATTTATCAAAAGTCCAGCCATTTACTGGTATTTTCTTTTATATTTAATTTTGCCTTTGAACAACTTTTATGTATATGTCAAATTGATTTTTCAAGAGGTGAACTTTCCTCAAAAAAATTCATACGTAAATAAATTTATAACTGGGAGGGGCTTAAGAATGAACAAAGTGTTTTTAATTTTTATTGGTTCCTTGCTGTCTTTACTTTTCATGAGTGCATGCGGGGAAGGTACTAACCAAAATGTATCCGCCGATAACCCTGTCAAAGTTGTCACCACTACCGCTCAAATTGGAGACATTGCTGAAAATATAGGCGGGGAGAACGTGGAAGTTGAATCCCTGATGGGACCCGGTGTCGACCCTCATCTCTATCAAGCTTCTCAACAAGACATTAAAAAATTAGCCGATGCTGATATCGTCTTTTATAACGGTCATAATTTAGAAGGAAATCTTCAAGAGATTTTTGAAGAAATTAATGACAAAACACCTGCCTATGCCGTGGCGGAAAATGTACCAGAAAATCAGCTGATTTCTGAAGAAGGAAGCTCTTCGACAGATCCTCACCTTTGGTTTGATCCCAAGCGGTGGACCTATGCAGTAGAAGGAGTGCGAGACGGCCTAATCGAGTTGGATGAGGAAAATGAAAGCTTATACACGGACCATGCAAGCGAGTATATTTATATGCTTGATGAACTGGATACCTTTGCAAAAGAGAAAATTTCTTCCATACCGGAAGAAAGTAGGGTGTTAGTAACAGCTCACGATGCTTTTGGTTATTTTGGAGATGCTTATGATTTTAAAGTAGAAGGATTGCAAGGATTAAGTACAGATGCGGAATATAGTGTTCGAGATGTTAATAATCTTGTTGATTTGCTCGAAGATCAAAATATTAAAGCTGTTTTTATTGAATCCAGTGTTTCTGAACGGGCCATTAATGCGGTAATTGAAGGAGCTGCAAAAAGAGAGCACGAGGTTGAGATCGGAGGAGAATTATATTCTGACGCAATGGGAGAAGAAGATACAGAAGAAGGAACATACGAAGGGATGTTTCGGTATAACATTAACAAAATTGTCTCCTCACTTAAATAACTCAATCTGCTGAGTAATTGGAGGGAAAACATTGAAAAACGCTATTCACGTAGAAAATATGACAGTCGCATACAAAAAGACACCCGTTCTGCAGGATATTACTTTTTCCATTCCAGAAGGACACCTCGTGGGCATTATCGGTCCAAATGGAGCAGGAAAATCTACGCTGATTAAATCAATTTTAAATTTGGTACCACGGGCCAGCGGCACCGTTTCTATTAAAGATAAAACTGTAAAAGATCAGCGTAAGATTATTGGTTACGTACCGCAGCGAGGAGATGTTGATTGGGATTTTCCTACGAATGCCCTGGATGTGGTATTAATGGGCCGGTACGGGCATATCGGATGGTTTAAGCACCTTCGAAAAAAAGATCGGGAATACGCATTGTCATGCCTAGATAAAGTGGGCATGAAACCACTTGCCAACCGGCAGATCAGTCAGTTATCAGGAGGACAGCAGCAGCGTGTTTTTCTCGCCAGGGCTTTAGCTCAGGATGCAGATATTTATTTTATGGATGAACCCTTTGCAGGAGTAGATGCGACGACTGAAAGAGCGATTATTACCTTATTAAATGAACTGAAAAATCAAGGCAAAACTGTACTTGTCGTCCATCATGATTTGCAAACTGCAGAAGAATATTTCGACTGGATGGTCTTATTAAATAAACGTCTGGTCGCCTCAGGGCCAGTAGGAGAAACATTTACTACGGATCTATTGCAAAAAACGTATGGAGGCAAACTTACTTTCTTAACTCCATCATGAATTAGACAGGAGGAGTTCCCCTATGTTGCAGGATTGGATAAATATATTATCCAGCGCTAATCTTCAATGGGTAATGTTTGGTGCTGCTTTTCTAGGCCTTGCCAGCGGTGTCGTAGGAAGCTTTGTGCTTCTTCGCAAAGAAAGTCTTGTCGGGGATGCTATGGCTCATGCGGCTCTCCCCGGAATTTGTTTTGGCTTTTTCCTTTATGGCAGAGAAGTATTTGCACTAATGGCCGGGGCTGCTCTGACGGGATTAATCGCTATTTATTCCATCCGAGCCATTACCGCACATTCAAGACTTAAACAAGATGCAGCTATTGGGATTGTTTTATCTGTGTTTTTTGGTTTCGGAATTGTACTTTTAACCCGGATCACAAATAGTTCAGGAGGCAATAAAGCTGGATTAGATGAATTTATTTTTGGTCAGGCTGCATCACTCGTAGCGCAGGATGTACAAATTCTTTTAGGAGCAGCCATTTTGCTGCTTAGTGTATCTTTGCTTTTTTTCAAAGAACTTAAATTGCTTACATTTGATCCCTTGTTTGCAGGCGGTCTCGGTCTGCCTGTTACTTTTCTGAATGGATTACTCAGCTCTATGGTTGTACTAATTGTTATAACCGGTATTCAAGCGGTTGGTGTCGTTTTAATGGCTGCAATGTTAATCACTCCGGCTATTGCTGCGAGGTACTGGACGGAACACCTTGGTTTAATGGCAGTATTGGCGGGAAGTATTGGGGCTTTTTCTGGAGGATTTGGAGCCATTACGAGTGCTGCCGTAACGGGACTGCCCACAGGACCAGTAATAGTTATTACTGCCACCGTGTTTTTCCTTTTCTCTTTCTTTTTCGCTCCTTCTCGCGGATTGGTTGCACGTTGGATAAGAAACCATAAAAATGACAAAGTGATCTGGCAGGAGAGGGTATTAAGAGCTGTTTATGATTTATTGGAAGAGAGATATGAAAAACGTAATACAGCGTTGTCGTTTAACCAAGAAGAATTATCTCAACTTACCCATCTCCCTGAACAAAAATTAGCTCAAACGCTTGCGCACCTACAAAAAAGGAACCTTGCCATATTAACCGAGGACGGAAAGTATCAACTTACAAACCAGGGTTTAAAGCAAGCTTACCAATCATCTCTTCATTATCGCATTCAAAATGTTTACCTTATGTATGAATCGGAACTTGGCAATTTAGGAATTACTGAAAACCAAAATTACGAATGGGAACAAACTCCTCCATCGGTTCAAAAACGTATTAAAGAATTGCTTCGCCGTGAAAACCTTGAGCCTGTTTCCCTACAGTCTCATAAGGCCAATTTGGACCATGGGGATTAGTAAAATGGAGGGCACATCATGAGTTATGATCTTTGGATATTACTCACAGGCGGACTGGTTGGAGCAACTTGCGGAATTGTTGGCACTTTCCTTGTTCTGCGCAAAATGGCGATGGTAGCCGATGCCATCAGTCATACAGTTCTCCTGGGAATTGTCGGAGCCTTTCTTATCTCTCAAACATTAGAAGGCCCCCTTATGCTGATTGGAGCCATTTTAGTCGGACTGTTAACCACTTTTTTTATACAAATATTAGACTCTTCGGGTGTTCAGACCGACGCAGCAATTGGTGTCGTCTTTACTGCTTTATTTTCAGTCGGGGTGATATTGGTATCTTTATATGCAAGAAATGTTCACCTTGATGTCGACCATGTGTTAATGGGGGATATAACATTTATTCCTTTCAAGACAGTTGAATGGAATGGTATATCGCTGGGCCCAGAAGCGTTTTGGCTTATCAGCATTGTGTTTGTTATTGATGTGATTCTATTAATCGTTATGTTTAAAGAGTTGAAAATCACTTCCTTTGACCCTGCAATGGCTGCCGCTCTCGGCATCCCGGTAACAGTTATTCATTATATTTTCATGTCGATGGTTTCCATAACCACTGTTGCTTCTTTCGATAGCGTAGGCGCGATTCTTGTCGTAGCTATGTTAATCGTTCCGCCGGCAGCAGCCTATCTGTTAACAGACAAATTATCTAATATGATCGTGTGGAGTGCGTCTATAGGAGTTATTTCTTCTACACTCGGCTATTATGCTGCCAAATGGTTGAATGTATCTATTGCCGGAAGCATGGCATCCTCAGCCGGGCTTATCTTCTTAGTTGTATTCCTCTTTTCACCTCGTCATGGCATGATATCCAAATATTTAGCACGCCGCCGGCTTACCTTGAACTAAAAAAGGCCTCCCTAACTTTGAGGAGGCCTATATTTTTTTTCTATACTTTTTGTTTGTTTTTTAAATACAAAAAATTTCATCATAAAAAAACTGGCAGTAAAGGATAAAAACATTGCAATGCCTTTTGCTATATTGTGGCGGAGCCAGCGCGGTATTTCAAAAATCTGGAACAGTTGATTCATCCCGAGAAACACAAAGTTATTTACACCGAGGCTGACTGCTCCTTGGAGAATAAAAGCGATTCTCTGACGATTGTTTCCTTCTGCAGAGTGACGAAATGTAATATGAGCATTCCAAAAATAACTGTTAGCTATCGCTAAAGAATAAGCAATTGTATTAAAAAGGGCGAGCATTCCGCGATCATCCGTCGGAAACAGCACAAGCAGAAGATTTAATGTACCAATGTCCACTCCTGCATTTGTCAGGCCGATAACACTAAATTGCATAAATTGAAACGGCCCTCTTGTTATTTTTCTTCTCTTCATTTTATCCCTTCTGTTTACAAGTACCTGGATTGTCACGTTAACTGCTGAGTTTTTTGGCTTCTTTCGTTAATTCCCGCTGTTTCTTCATAGATGGTAAGTAATTGCTTAGCCGCTCCCGACCAGCCCAGCTCTTTAATGTCTTCTCGTGCATTAATTGAAAGTCGTTTACGAAGCGTTTCATCCTCAAAGCGCCGGATCGTTTCGGTAAAATCTCCTTGTTTATGCGGATCATACAATAAGCCTGTCCTGCCATCTTCTATTTGTTCGCAGGTTGGTCCGCTTTTAGCAGCAACCAATGGAAGACCGGAAGCCATAGCTTCTAAAATGACAAGACCAAGCGTCTCCGTCGTAGATGGAAAAACAAAAACATCAGCAGATGCAAAAGCTTTAGCTAAATCATCTCCATGCATAAAACCGGTAAAAACCGTTTTTGTTCCTTCGAAATGTTTTTCTAAAGCTTCCCGGTGAGGTCCGTCTCCTACAATAGCAAGAGTGAATTCTGCAGACGTATCCAATACGTTTTTTAGCTTTTCGATTTCTTTTTCTGCTGCAAGTCTTCCAACATACAAAAGAAGTTTTCGTTCCGGATGACCATTTGTAAGCTTTTCTCGAACCGTGGGATCGTAATTGCTCGGATGAAATGTTTCTGTATCGACACCTCGTTTCCAGACGTGAACATTATAAAAGCCGCGATCTGAAAGCTCGTTTTGTACAGATACAGAAGTGCATAGATTTAAATCAGCCTGATTATGGAGTTTTCGGAAATACCACCAGATTAAACCTTTAAATGGGGAGAGCTTATAGTAATCCAAATATTGAGCTACATTCGTGTGATAAGAAGCTACTAATGGATAGTCCAGATTTTTTGCAGCTCTTATCCCAGAAAACCCGAGAATAGCAGGATTCACCACATGTACTACATCTGGTTCATATTCCTTTAAATATTTTCTTACAATTGGGTTCGGAAGCGCAAACTGCTTGGAGCGGTAAAAAGGAAGGGTGCTCGCTGGCACCCCTTTTATTTCTGCTCCTTCGAATTCGTATACGCCAAGGTCTGGTGCAATAATTCTGACCTCATGCCCTTCATGAAGCAACCATCTTATACATGCTGTCAGCCTGGTAACTATTCCATCAGTAGAAGGCAGAAACGTTTCTGTTACAATGGCTATTCTCAAACGAAGACACTCCCTGTTTCTTTTTTAAAGAAGATACAAGGTTCATATCCATACTTGCAGCTCAGCGCGTCAGCTTTGATTTATTTCCAAGTCACATTTGGCAATACATTGTCTTGAATAACCCGATCTTTATGAGCTACAACTGTTTGAAGAATTTCACGAATAACTTCATCCGTTAAAAGGTGGGGCTCTAGGCCAAGATCTCTAAGCTTTGTATTGGCTGCTTCATAGAAATGTTTCTCAAGTTCTACCCGCGGGTTTTCTAGATGTGCCACTCCGATGTTAAACCCTTCTTCTTTTGCAACTTTTTGAACCATATTGGCAAGATCTAACACAGAGAACTCCTCAGTAAATTGGTTAAATACACGGAACTCCCCTTTATCTGCAGGGTTTTCTGCTGCAATTTCAATGCATCTAACAGTATCTTTGATATTAAGAAAGCCTCGGGTTTGTCCCCCTTCACCATAGACAGTGAGATCATGTCCAATAGTAGATTGAATAATAAAGCGGTTTAAAGCTGTCCCAAATACCCCATCATAGTCAAGACGGTTGGCTAAAACAAGATCCATTTGAGTTTCGTCAGTATCAAGACCATACACAATTCCCTGGTTTAAATCTGTTGCTCGTATACCCCAAATTTTGCATGTGAACATAATATTATGGCTGTCATGTACTTTGGAAAGGTGGTAAAAAGAGCCTGGTTGTTTAGGGTATGGAAGAACATCTTTACGTCCTTTATGCTCTACTTCTAAATATCCTTCTTCGATTGGAATATTCGGTGTTCCATACTCGCCCATTGTTCCCAATTTAATTAAATGACAATCAGGAACGACCTCTCTAATGCCATATAAAACATTTAAGGTACCTACCACATTATTAACCTGGGTATATACAGCGTGTTCACGGTCAATCATGGAATATGGAGCGGAACGCTGTTCGGCAAAATGAACGAATGCATCAGGTTTTTCGCGTTTAAGTACTTCTTTTAAAAAGTCGTAATGGTTGAGATCTCCCTCATATGTACGAATTTCTTTGCCAGTTAGCTCTTTCCATTTTTGTACGCGCTCTTCTAAAGAAGCAATAGGCGTAATAGAGTTAGATTTTAACTCATCATCATATTTTCTTCTTACTAAGTTGTCAATAATAGATACATCATGACCTTGTTTTGATAAATAAAGGGCTGTGGGCCATCCACAAAAGCCATCTCCGCCAGCAACGATAATGTTCACGTTACTACCTCCACTCTAATATTAGTTTCCATTAATTAATGGTAATGCTATATAAACACCAAATAGGCGTTATTTTCTTTTTCCCTCATTAGTACACGACAAAAATATGTGACCAAAGAAAAGGTACCATGTTCTGGAGTGTTTCGCAAATAATACATGATAAACATGTTATTTCACTGTGTTCATTATTTTCTTTTATCACATCCGAGCGCTGCTGATTGATTTCTTGCAAAGGAGAGGTCATCAAATTCATAGAATGATCATCTCTTCGCTGGTAATCCGCCTCTAATGCTTTTCCATTTAATTCTCCTGCTAACTTGATTCTATTTTCCCCTTTATATGCAGTTGTTACCCCTGTAAAAAAGTGTAGCATACCTTTCTATTTTCAGACAGCAAGGAAAAGGTGCCTCTACTGTAAAATAGAGACACCTCGTCTAACCACCTATATATTTTTGATATAAGGTGCGTGCTCTGGCTTTATCGTTTTCTCCATGGATAATTGTTCTGCCATCTTGAAAAATCACAAATCGTTTGCCCTCCAGATTCAGGACAACAAGGTGTTTATTTTCTTGCTGTAACGTTGTTTCATATCTCTTTTTTAATTCCGGCAATGACAAGTATTGCTGTTCTGCCGGACGTACCTGCACAGCATTACGTCCGCATAACACTTCTGTTTTTGTGCGGTTTTTGTATTCTAAAAATGGATAAGAGGCTGCTTTGCCGCAAGAAGCGCAGTCTGCTTTTTTTAGCCTTTGAACATCCACCGCAGAAAATTCGTTCTTCCATAAATTAAAAGATAACAGATCAGCTCGTAAGGCAGTCCAGTTTTCTGTTAAGATTTTCAGAGCTTCAGTAGATTGATGGGAACTGACCATCTGGACAGCTGGTGCGATAATTCCTGCTGTATCACACGTTTCCCCATCAATTGGTATATCCTCCATCAAACAATGAAGGCATGGCGTTATTTGAGGCAAAATAGTATAAGTAATGCCGTAACTTCCAACACATGCTCCATATATCCATGGAAGGCCATGTTTTTGACTAAAATCATTAATAAGCATTCGTGTATCAAAGTTATCCAGGGCATCAATAACAAGATCAGCAGGAAGTGTTTGCTCTAGCACACCGTAATCTGCTTCACCTGTAATACTTATTATTTCTATTTCGCTATTTAATTTTTGTAATCTATTTTTTGCAGCTTCTGCTTTCGGCATTTTTGATTCGGCATCTTTTTCTGTATAAAGCTGCTGCCGGTTTAGATTACTGTATTCTACAAAATCACGATCTATAATCGTAATTTTTCCAATCCCTGCTCTTACAAGAGTTTCTGCTGCAGCACTCCCTAAAGCTCCGGCTCCAACGATTACTGCATGTTTAGTACCAAGGATCTCCTGGCCATCTTTACCGATTCCATGAAAGAGTTCCTGTCTGGAATAACGGCTGTACATCAAAGCTTGCTCATTCCTTCAACCGGGCTGCTTGCTTGGGCATACATCTTTTTTTCGATACGCCCTGCTTCAAAACCTAAACGGCCAGCTTCCACCGCATATTTCATTGCGCTTGCCATTTTCACCGGATCTTGAGCCCCGGATACTGCGGTATTTAATAGAATGCCGTCCGCGCCTAATTCCATTGCATAAGAGGCATCTTTTGGACTGCCAATACCAGCATCGACAATGACCGGAACTTCCGTTTGTTCAATAATATGAGTTAAATTATACGGATTGATTATCCCCAGTCCGGTACCGATGGGCGATGCTCCAGGCATAATTGCGTGAATACCAAGCTCCTGCAAACGTCTGGCAAGGACGACATCATCAGATGTGTAAGGAAGTACGACAAAATCTTCTTCGAGAAGCATTTCTGTAGCTTTTATAGTTTCAACCGGGTCTGGTAACAATGTCTTGTCGCATCCAATCACTTCTACTTTGATCATGTCACACATATTGGCTGCTTGAGCCATTTTTGCAATCCGTACAGCTTCTTCGGCTGTTTTTGCTCCTGCTGTATTCGGAAGCAATTTAAACCCGCTCAAATCCATGCTTTCAAATGGGTCCGGCTGACTATCATCAAATATATTCATTCTTCGTACAGCAAAGGTTAGTACTTCTGTTTCGGAAACCCCCACTGCCTGTTTTTGCACTTCTCTGCTTGAATATTTCCCCGTTCCTAAAAATAATCTCGACTGAAATGAATAAGGGCCGATATTAAACATATTTTTAACCTCCTCCTACGAAATGAACAATCTCAAATTTGTCTCCATCTTCAACAGGTTCTTTGTCGTGCTGACCTTTGATTAATATAGTTCCATTTCTTTCTACGACGGCTTTTTTTTGACCGATTTGCAGATGGTCAAGCAGCAAAGAAACAGTGGCTGCATGATCTGGAATTTCTTTTGTCGTTCCGTTAATGATTAGTCTCAACTAAATTCCCCTTTCCTTCTTTTAGTCGTAATGGAGAAAATGTTTCGATCCATTCCTGGTTATCAGCAGTGCCATCTATTAAATCTGCTATCCATTTCCCTGTTAACGCAGATAACAATATACCATTTCTGTAATGTCCAGTTGCCATCCATAATCCCTCTAAAGAAGCGGCCCCTAAATATGGCATGCCATCAGTGGTTTGCGGCCTGACACCGCTCCATGACTCCATCCATTCTGCGCTTTGAAGGCCGGGAACAAGACGGAGCGCTTTCGAAAGCAGGTTCTGAACAGATCCTGCACTAACTTGTTTATCCATTCGCCCTTTTTGTTCTGTTGCACCTATAATGATGGAGCCGTCAGGCTTCGGAACAAGGTAAAAATCTGGTGCGTGAACTGTGGCTTTAATAACGGGCTTTGCTGGTCTGACTGCCAAACATTCGCCCTTCACCGGAACCATGGGCGGAATTTGGATTTCATGGTCCGTAATTAAATCAGACCATGCTCCTCCAGCTAGTACGACCTGTGATGAATAAAAGCTTCCAGCTGGAGTAGAAACGCCTTTTACTTTCCCTTCTTCTTGAATTAACCCAATAACAGGAGTGTATTCGTAGAAATCAGCTCCTAACAGGGATGCTCCGCGGGCGTATGCTTGAGTTAACTCTTTTGCCTTTACCTGGCCGTCTCCAGGAATAAAGAGAGCACCTTTTACCTCGCCTTTAATATTAGGTTCCTGAACGGAAAGTGCCTCCGGTCCCCGCCACTCTGCTTGTTCTCCTTCTTTTCTTTGAAAATCAAGCATTTCTAATAGATGACTTGCTTCTTCATCCGTCTGAGCTACTTTTAACATGCCATTGCGAAGGTAAGAAACAGGGATTCCAGAGGTTTCTTCTAACTCAGGTACCAGTTCAGAGAACATGTTTCTGCTTTTTCTAGCAAAGTCAAAAAAAGGACCATTTTCCTTGATTTCCACCTGTGCTCCAAGCATACCGGCTGCTGCACTGGATGCTTCAGCCCCTACTCTTGATTTTTCTACAACAGCAGTATGGCAGCCTCTTTTTGCAAGTTGATAAGCGATAGAACAGCCATTAACTCCGCCGCCGATTATCAGCACATCATATGCTTTCTTCATGTAATGCCTCCTCTGTTAACGCTCTTCGATAAGCTTTTGCCTCTCTAATTGGCTCTCCCGATTCATAAATGCCAGACATCACTGCTATACCGCTGGCTCCGTTGTTTATACATTCCTTCGCCCGAGCAGGAGTAATTCCGCCTATAGCTATTACTGGACAACGAACAGCTTGTGCCGCTTGTTTTAACGACTTTAATCCTCTAGGCACAGCTCCTAGCTTGCTGTTTGTTTTATAAATGTGTCCAAAAAATAAATAGTCAGCTCCATTCTTTTCTTTTTTTATAGCACTTACTTGACTATGTACAGAACAGCCTGTCAATAAATTCCTGTCATTTTGTTGTATTGGTACATTTTCAGGAAAATGAACGCCTCTCAAACCAAACTTAGCAGCCAGGTGGGGACCATTATTGAAAATGATTTTCCTAGGCGGCACACCTGCCTTTTTTAATTGTAGAAGTACCGACTCTGCTTTTTCTAAACTCCACTGCTTTTCACGAATGTGTATAAAATCCACATAAGGATGGATTTCAACAGTGACCCCAAGCCACACATCTATGGATTGTCTTCCAGTTGAGATTACATGTAAGGACGGTTTCATAATACCTCTCCTTTTTTAAAAGGCAATAAATCTTTCAAAGACAATCTAAAAAACTTCTATTTTCTTACGTTAAAACGAAAAAGACCGCTTTCCTGAGGATAGGAAAGCGGCCTGGTCAGCTTTAATTATGAGAGTCCATTGCGCTCCACTTTCCTCCGCTGGAATGATCCAGTTCAGGTTCTGAGGGTTTTAAAGGTTCACTTTAATCTCAGCCTTTCTTAAAGGCACCCCTAGTGGTTGTCTTTTCTATTTTTCTAAATTTTAAAACAAACACCCTGATTCTGTCAAACTAGTTTACAAGAGCTGTACTTTGCATTGTGATAAAATAGAGGAAGTTAATATGAAGGACGTGTTTTCGATGATGCAAGCAGCTTCTTCAAAAAAAAATGACTTGTTTGTTTTAATAGCAGGAATAGCAGGACTATTTATCGTAATGGGTATTGGAAGGTTTGCATACACCCCTATACTTCCGCTGATGGTTGAATCGACCTCTTTAAATAATGAAACAGCTGGATACTTAGCCTCAAGCAATTATTTTGGATACTTCGCAGGTGCTCTTTTAGCTGGAAAACTGGCATGGAAAAAAGGGAAAGCTTACAACGTCTACTTTCATCTTAGTCTGAATATAGCTTCTACTTTATTAATGGGAGCTGCAGTGAATGAGTTTATCTGGCATCTGTTACGCTTTTTATCTGGATTAACAAGCGGAATTATTTTTGTTCTCATTTCGAGTATCGTAATGGACCACCTTGTCCGGGCAGGGCGTGCCGCTTGGACAGGATATCTTTTTAGCGGAGTAGGTTTAGGTATATTATCTACCGGTCTTCTGGTACCTTTCTTGTCCAATTTATTTAACTGGGCAGGCATTTGGATAGCGCTTGGACTGCTTTCTTTCATTCTAGCATTGTTTATTTGGAAAAGGCTCACGGAAACACCCTCTCATGAAACAAATGTGAAAAAAAATCCTGCTGTTAATAATGTGACACCTCCAAAAACGAAATCTATACTACCGTGGCTTGGGGCTGCTTATGGACTTGAAGGAATCGGTTATATAATCAGCGGGACATATTTAGTAGCCCTTGCGGCAGAAATTCCTGTGCTTCAATCAAATCCTTCTTTAAGCTGGGTGCTCGTTGGGGCTGCTGCTGCACCTTCTTGTATAATATGGTCAGCCGCTGCATCTAGAATCGGAAACCTAACAGCACTGCAGGCTGCATTTTTTCTACAAATATTAGGGGTGCTCTTTCCTGTCGTTTTCTTTAATGGTATTGGCGCTTTAATTGGTTCCTTCCTTTTCGGAGCAACTTTTATGGGAATTGTCACCATGACAATCGCAGAAGCAAGAAATACCGCTGCCGGCGAAAGCAGTAGTATTATAGGAGGGTTTACTTTTATCTACAGCCTTGGCCAAATGATCGGACCAATTGCAGCTGGTTTGCTCATTTCTATAACAGCAGAACTTTCGGCCTCTTTTTATTTCGCCGCTGCCGTACTTCTAACAGGGATGGGGTGCCTGGGGATTGCACAAGCTCTTCGGAGAAAACATACAGAACCGAAAGCATCTAACCCTTCATTTTAATAACAGAACGGGGAGCACAACTATGCCTTACATCAATATTAAAATCACGAAAGAACAAGAGCCCGTAACAGCTGAGCATATCGCAGGAAGCACCAGATTATTACAAGACGTGCTTGGTAAAAATCCAAACACCACTGTAGTAGTGATTGATGAAGTAGAAACAGATAACTGGGGTATTGGAGCAGAATCAATCACAGAACGGAGGAAGCGGGGAGAATAATAGGGAGCTGTTTCAAACGCCTTGCTCCTTGGTAAACATCCGGACGTGAAAATAAATCACGACCGATGTTATCTAGTTAACTCTTTTCTGTAGTCGTTGCCATTGCGCTTATTCAGAAAGTTAGCAGTCCCGCTAGATGTGAAACCTCCTTGGGCAGGATTTGCAGCAACACGGTCTAGATAAGGATCTAGATTTAATTTTTAATAGGTATAGTTGTCACAAAAGAGTTGACGAAATACTCAGTTTATATTCCAAAATAAAGGTAAACGGGTCTTCAACTTCTTTCATGGTTACCATTAGGCTTTTCTTTCTCCTGTTCCGGGTGCCAAGAGCCCTCCTTGGTTACCGCTGTATTGTTCTTTCCCTAAACCCCATTCTTGATGACCGGCCCTCTAATCTTCCTCAGTTACCGCTTCTTCTTTCTTTTTCCTGTCTCGGGCTTCAAGAACTTGTTTGACGAATAATGCATAGGCCTTTCTGATCACTCGAATGCTGCCAAAAGAAGACTGGTGGAAAGATAGGGCTGTCCCTTTCTTCCGAGCCCACCCTTGACTTTGTCTTCGTTAACATTCCTCAAATAATGATCAACTTACTTTACCGAGATGATTTTATCCACATGCTCATGTAAATCTTCCTGATCTTCAATATGCACGGTTACCATATAGTCGCCAGAATTTTCAAAAGTGTGCGAAGCAGCATACATACCGTTTTTTTCCTCTGTGTCCACCCACTCCCTAGTATCGTCTCCTCGCTGCCAAATCTCAAGCCGAACTCGTGCTTCGTTTATCGGTTCACCTTCTTCAGCAATTTGAAAAGATAATTCTGTTTCCTCACCAGCTTTTATCTCAGACGGAGATTGTAAGTCTGCTGTTACGGGAGAGCCATGCTGATGGCCTGCATGTATGTCTTCACTATCTTCTTCTGCCTTACTTTCTTCCTGTTCTGCCTCTCCCACAGTAATTTCCTCTGTTGGCATGCTATGCATTCCTCTTGCTGTGACATGAGCAGTAACATGATAAATTCCGTCCTCTTCAAAGGATTGTTTAATGAAATAAGTATTATTCGCCGGCTCTTCTGCCATTATCTCTTCACTATCCTCTTTTTCGCCTTCTTTCCATATTTCAAACAATACTTCATTGGCGTCTGTTACTGTTTCTTCACCTTGTGTTACATGAGCTCCGATTTTTATTTCTTCCTCTGCTTCTGCCTCATTTTCCATATCAATTTCTACTTCAATCGGTTCCGGAGAATCGCTATTATCTCCAGATTGTTCCTGATTTTCATTTGTCTGACCGCAAGCTGCTAACAGAAATATCAATATAAAAATCCCGCTTATTTTTTTCATCCAATATGCTCCTTTCTTTCTAAAACTCTATAATTATTATGGCCAGCTTTTATTTGTTGTTTTTGGCTCGACATTTCTTTTACACTCCTATAATTGTCAGCAATATCCATAAAGACGGCACACTTAAAAGTGTAGTCATTAACGTAATGCTTGATACCAGCTGTGGACTCGATTCAAATTGAACAGCGATCATCGCTATCGTTGCTGCTGTTGGCATTGCGGTAGAAACAATTAAAACAATGCTCAATGTGTAATTGGTCTGCAGCAAAGCAGTAAGTCCAAATGCAACCAAAGGTGAAACTACAAGTCTTAACAAGGTACCGGCACTTACCAGCTTCCAATCAAGCGAAGCGATCGAGATTTTTGCAAGCTGCATGCCAAGTACTATCATAACAACCGGTATGGCAGCTTCAGCCAGCATACTAACAGCATCCATATATGTTTCTTTAATATTTATTTGTAATGCCTGCAGCAGGACTCCTAATATTAATGCATAAAAGACAGGCATTTTAAGAACCACCCGAAAAGCATCAGCGGCTGTCAAGCTGCTTCTGTTCGCCAAATATACACCTGCTGTACTCATTAACAATGATTGAATGACCATAAAAATTACAGAATATGCAAACGCAGTCTCACCGAACGCAAATAATATCAGCGGCGCACCATAATTTCCTGCATTCATAAATGTTGTAGCAAGCGTCATCCCGCTTTCTTGTTTAGCATCCCATTTTAAAAAATAAGCAAATAAACGATTTAAAAGAAGCATAACTAGTAAAAATAATGCAGAAAAAGCTGCTATTTTAAATAAGTCACCATCAGGCTCTGTCGTATAAAACGTGCGAAACACAAGAGCCGGTGTCAGAATGTAAAGAGCGATTGATGAAACGGATCGTACATCTATAATTTGTTTTTTCTGCAGAAAAAAACCTGATAAAAAGATAAGAGCAATAGGTATTAATACATCAATAAGAACCGTCATAAAAGGACCACCTTATGTGAAATGAGCATAAGAAATGTAAAAGCGCCTAAGAAAGTTGACGTTCGGCTGACATTAATGAACTTCTACTACATTCGCACACGTCGACGAACAGGAAGTGCTAATGCGCCAATGCCACAGGACGTGGCGTTTTTGGCGACGAAAGTGCAACGTAGAAGTCACCCCACCTCCTGTGCAAGTACGTCCTGTAACGACGCCGAACTGGCTTGCCCTGGATGTGCTTGACTTCTGCGTTGTGAACTTTTTCCTAGGAGCCCTCGCAGGTAAATGATCTCCAGGCAATAAAGATGTTTTTGTCTTTAATGACTGGAGGTTATTTAACCCCGAGAGGCTGGGCACTGAAGCTAGACATCAAAGCACAGAATATATCCTTACTTGCCTTATTTGAAAAACTCGGCTTATCGCCAAGTCCATAAAGAAAGCAAGAACTATAAAAAATTTCCCCCTCCTTTAATTTTATCACACGAATTCAGCGTACTTAGATAAAAAGATTAATAATCATGTTTTAACATACGGCGTAGATTGTTTTTTTGTTTACGTGAGACAAGAATGTATAAAAAGTCATCCTCTTTTATCTCGGTCTCTCCATAAGGAGTAACTAAATTTTCATCTCGTACAATTGCACTTACTAACACAGAATCCGGAAATTCTATATCCTGAAGCTTCTGCCCTACAATAGGTGTATTTTCATCCGTCTTAAATTCAATAATTTCAGCGTTGGCTTTTCCTATCGAAATCAATTCAAGGGAATGATGCGGAGTTTCCTTTTTCGGTCCGGACAACCCAAGCTTTTTTGCCATAAAAGAAAGCGATGAACCTTGAATAAGAGCAGAAGTTAATACAATAAAGAATACGATATTAAAAATCATCTGTCCGCTTTCAACTTCTGCTACAATGGCAAACGTAGCCAGCACAATAGGTACGGCCCCTCTAAGTCCTGCCCACGCCAAAAATATTTTTTCTTTAAATGTATAGTTCATTCCAATTGTTGATAAAAATGTTGCAACAGGACGAGCTACTATAATAAGCACAGCAGATAACAGCAGGCCGTTTCCGATTACGGGAGCAGAAAGAATCTGCTCAGGAAACGCAAGCAGGCCAAGAATAATAAACATTAATATTTGGGCCATCCATGCAAATCCTTCATTGAAACGAAAAATCGAGTGACGATACGTAAGCTCAGAATTTCCGATAATCAGAGCGGCAACATACACAGCCAAAAAACCGCTCGCATTTATTAAAGAAGCTGTACTGTAAGTTAACAAAGCAAAAGAAAGTGCAAAAATAGGATAAAGTCCACTTGAATCCAAATTAATGTGATTAATGGAAATCGAAGCAATTTTACCAAGAACAAGTCCGATTAATAAACCAAGCCCCATCTGCCAAAAAAAGGAGCCAAATAAAAGCAGATAATTCGGCTGTTGAATGGTTATCAATTCAATAAAAATCAAAGTCAAAAATACAGCCATAGGATCATTCGTACCTGATTCAGCTTCCATTGTTGCCCCAACTTTTGTGCTGATATTACGTTCCTTAAGAGAAGCAAATACAGCAGCAGCATCCGTAGAACCAACAATAGCTCCTAGTAAAAGAGCTTCTAACCAAGATAGGTCTACGACATATCGAGCTGCTAAACCCACAATCAAGGATGTAATCAACACCCCAATTGTTGCTAGCGATATAGACGGCAGCACAACCGGACGAATCGTTGTCCATTTTGTCTGGGTACCGCCTTCAAATAAAATAATAACTAATGCGATAATACCTACTAATTGCGCCTGTTCAGCATCGTCAAAATAAATAATTCCTAAACCATCGCTTCCAATAAGCATACCTACTAAAATAAAGAGTACCAAGGAGGGCATCCCAAGGCGCGAAGAGAATTTTGTTACACTGACACCGACAATCAAAAGCAAAGCAGCCAGCAATACAAAGGAATCAATATCAAAACTGCCAATAAACACGTATGCTCCCCCTCTCTATAAGTTTACATCCAACTGAGGTTTTACTTCTTCTTTATCTATTCCTATATATCGCAGCGTTTCACCTGGTGTATGATGACCAAAGCGTCTTTGAATAAGAGCAACTGCAATTCCTTTTTTATAAGCGTGATAACCAAATGTTTTTCGTAAAGTATGGGGGCCAATTCTTTCAGGTAAACCTAAATTTTCCGCAGCACGGTTAAGAACCCGGTAAGCTTGCTGACGGCTGATAGGGAATTTTCCGCGGGCAGACTGAAACAGATAACTTTCCGGCTCAACATGCTGCTGGTTTTTTACATCCCATTTTATTGCCCTCTTTACCGAAGCATTAAGATAAACATCTTCTCTTTTTATTGTTAAAAAATCAGCTGGTTCCTCGTTGTTTATCATTACATCTTTAAAAGAGATCTGAAGCAGTTCACTAATTCTTAAGCCAGTATTAATTCCCATAACAAAAAGCAAATAATTTCTTGGTGATTGTTTTTTTAAATCACGCTTCATTAAACAAATCACTTTTGTATCTTTTATTGGCCTTACAAATTCCATTCCACTGCTCTCCCTGCATCTATCTAAGTTACAAAAAACTATTTCACTCCAATGTTATGTCACTTCCATGGTATCACATGATATAAATAATGTCTGAAAATACGCTTTTATAACCAAGGAGGGTTTCACTCATTATTTCTTAAGATCAGCCATAAGATAATCAAGCGTTGATTTTGGGGAGGGTTATAATGAGTTTTTCCAAAACAAAATGCATGGCTTTTTTCATTCTTTCCCTGATTTTTATAAATGTAGCAATAACTTTTGCTTTCATATATATGGTTTTAGAAATAACACAATTGGGACATGTTATAGACCATTATGATCAACATCAGAATTTATCTGTTGGCACATTTATTTGGAAATCAATATATTTTAGTGTTATTACCATGGCAGCTGTTGGCTATGGTGACGTTACCCCGGTAGGTTACTCCCAGCCTGTTGCCACGATTCAGTCTATTATTGGCTACCTGTTTCCACTCTTGCTTGTATTCATTTTTTCCTCTCCACAAAAAGAATGATGTATTATTGATGAATCTTTCTTTTCTTGAGATAGTTATAGCAGGAGGGAACCAGTCATGAATCAAACAAAAAAATTATCTTATACTGCTTTATTAATTGCGATCGCCACAGTTACAAGCCCTTTTGTATCTATTCCAATAGGTTTTGCAAGGATTTTTCCGGTACAGCATTTTGTAAATGTAATTTCTGCTGTGCTTCTGGGGCCTGGTTACGCAGTTATTCAAGCGTTTGGCACGTCTCTTCTTCGCAATATGTTTGGAACCGGCTCGATCTTTGCTTTTCCTGGAAGTATGATTGGAGCTCTATTTGCTGGACTTCTTTATCAGTATACAAAAAAATTGAATGTAACTACTGCCGGTGAAGTGGTTGGAACAGGAATTATTGGAGCATTGCTTACATATCCGATTGCACGCCTTTTGCTTGGTGAAACAACAGCTTTATTTGCATTCGTGCCTTCCTTTTTATTAAGTGCTTTAACTGGTGGAGTCTTGGCTTACGGCCTGCTTAAAATATTTGAACAAAGAAATATATTACAACGGATCCGTATTTGAAAAAGCTTTTTTAAAATTGACTATTGTAAATTACTCTAAAAACGAATATTATAATACATGGTTTTTATTAAAGTTCGTTTTTAGGGTGGTCATTTATGTTAGAGAAGCTTTTCAAATTACAAGTAAACAATACAAACACCAGAACAGAGCTGCTAGCCGGAATCACAACGTTTTTAACAATGGCTTATATCGTTGTCGTAAACCCCGTTATCCTTTCCGATGCAGGTGTTCCATTTGAGCATGTGTTTATGGCAACCATCATAGCCACAGTAGTCGGTACATTGTGGATGGCTGTTTTTGCTAATTATCCCATTGCGGTAGCACCGGGAATGGGGTTAAATGCTTACTTTGCTTATTCTGTTGTAGGTGCTAACGATCAGATAGGATATGAAGTTGCATTTGGAGCCGTTTTTGTCTCTGGAGTCATTTTTATTATTCTTTCCTTAACTCCTTTTCGGGAAAAACTTATTGAAGCTATCCCCTCAAATTTAAAATATGGTATTACAGCTGGTATTGGTTTATTTATTGCCTTTATTGGGTTAAGAATGAGCGGGCTTATTGTTGCTCATCCTGAAAATCTCGTAGGGCTGGGCGACCTTCAATCTCCTCAAGTTATTCTTACTCTAATTGGTTTAGGAATTACTATTGTATTTATGGCAATGAATGTGAACAGTGCCTTGTTCTTAGGGATGGTTATCACCGGCATGATTGCATTTTTCACTGGGCATTTAAGTTTTGAAGAGGGATTTGCATCAACACCTCCAAGCCCTGAATGGTTCATTTTCGGCTCTCCTCTTCAGGCTTTCATTGATGTTTTTCAATATGGTCTTTATGCGGTAGTATTTTCTTTTTTGCTCGTCACTATTTTTGATACGACAGGTACGATGGTCGGCGTGGCCGAGCAAGCTGGGCTAATGAAAGGAAATAAAATGCCAAGAGTCCGTCAGGCCCTTTTAGCTGATTCCGTCGCCAAAACAGTTGGGTCTATTTTTGGCACAAGTCCAACAAGTGCTTATATTGAATCTTCTTCCGGAGTGGCGGCAGGAGGAAGAACAGGGTTAACGACTGTAACGGTTGCAGGATTGTTTGTACTCACCATCTTTTTCGGGCCTGCTGTCAGTTCGGTTTCTGGACTTCCTGCAATAACTTCTCCTGTGCTCATCATTGTTGGAAGTCTCATGCTTGGAGCCGTTTCTCAAATTAAGTGGCAGGAATTCGATGAAGCTTTTCCTGCTTTCCTGGTTATTTTGAGTATGCCCTTAACATCTAGTATTGCTACAGGAATTGCTTTTGGATTTATTTCTTATCCGCTTATGAAGCTGGTAAAGGGTAAAGGAAAGACTGTTCACCCGCTTGTTTATATTTTTGCTGTACTATTTTTATTTCAACTTATTTATTTGCCTCATTAATTCTTTGTTCAGCACCGCACCGAGTGAATGATATACTGAAGTAAAATAGGTAAAAGGAATGATGAGCATGTCGGATTTTACTCATTTTAATGAACAAGGCCGTGCCAAAATGGTTGATATCACAGATAAACAAGAAACGTCGAGGACAGCAGCAGCGAGGGCCAGTATCACTGTAGCAAAAGCCGTGTACGACCAAATTCAGGAAGGCACGAATAAAAAAGGTGATGTGTTTGCTGTTTCCCAAGTAGCAGGCATAATGGGAGCTAAAAAAACAGCAGAGATTATCCCTATGTGTCATCCGCTATCTTTAAATGGAGTAGATATTCAGTTTGAATGGTTGATTTCTGATGAGAAAGAGTACACCATTGAGATTACGTCTGAAGTAAAAGTCAAAGGAAATACTGGAGTGGAAATGGAAGCTTTAACAGCTGCTTCCACGGCGGCTCTCACGATTTATGATATGTGTAAAGCAATCGATAAAGGCATGATCATTGGTCCCACTTATCTGCTAAAGAAAACCGGGGGAAAAAACAGGGACTATGAAAGGTCATAAGAACAAAAGCGCAAGCGTCCTGTTCAGCCTCGACAGGTAAATGTTCTCCAGTCACTAAAGGCGCTCTTACTTCCACAGGATGTGCTGACTTTTGCGTTGCGAACACGATGTTCGCGATTCTAGCAAAAGTTCCTTAAACCGTCTTGGGCCTCCGAGAGGCTGGGCGCTGAAGCTAGACGCGGATCAAACAATATGGAGATAGTTATCCACAACTTGTAAAAACATAATTTCCTAAACAAGAACAACGCCAGAGCAAAGGTATCAAACCTTAATGCTCTGGCTTTTATTAACCAATAACGTTAAAACCTAGAAGTAAAACAGCTATGATTAAAATAATGCAAGCCGCCCATAAGCCACCCTGAGGTTCATTTCTCTTTTTACGAGCGATGAGCATTTCCATGACAGCAATAAGTATAATTGCCAACACTCCTTTTAGAATATAAAGAAGTGGAAAGTTGTAAAAGAATAACGTTCCAATTCCAGTTATAATCATGATTAGGGCAAATAAACGCTGCAGCATTAATGTGATCTTTTGTTTTGTGAAAAAGTAACTGATGACAAAAAACAAAATGAGGAAAAACCATGAACCTGCGTGAGATTCGTAAAAAATGCTTTCCATCGTGCTCATTTCTCCTTTTTAAAAAGTTATTATACTACGTCTCTCTTCCCAATATATAGAACTAAAAACCCCCCTGCAAGCATTTAAAGCTATTGTTAAAGGAAGTATCACTTTTTAACAGCGAATACAGGAGATAAGTTTTAATCCAGCCGCAGCTGCAATGATGATAGCTATACAACTGAGTCGCAAGATACTTTTAGATTCTTCGTACCATATATCATTCCGACAAGTGCCCCGCTAGCAGCGCCCATGCCTGTCCATACCGCATATGCTGTACTCATAGGCAGGGAATTCATAGCAAATGTCAAAAATAAAAAACTCATCCAAAACCAAGCAGCATAAACATAAATGCTAACTTGCTGCGATCGTTATGTACTTTGTTAATCATAGCGACCCCTGTCATTTCAAATAGTCCAGCTATTGTTAAGTAAACCCAGGCCATTAGATGCTTCCCTCCTTCTGCTTTTGCGATGTGTCATCTGTTGCCAGTTTGAGACCAATAACGCCGTTTAAAAGAATAAAGATCAGAATTACTTTCATTACCTGGAGCGTTTCTCCAAAGAATATTATATCAACCAGAAGAAGCATGCATTAAAATAACCACCCACAATACCTCAAATACAGCAGCAGTTATAACTTTTATCCATTCTGTATTCATTTTTGATACCACCTTTAGAAAACTTTGCTTGCCGTTAACCTTTTAGAAAAAGCCATGGTTCCCCCTTTCATTAGAAGATATCCCGGGCTTTTTTCCCTCCGTACAGCTCACTGCTGTGTGTTTTCTCTCGGTTCAGACCTAACCAACCAACATTGTAAAAAGGAATACTTCCTGATTGGTGTTTTTGCCATCCATCTCCTTTATAATTTTGGTTGCTCTCCATATTCTAATAAATGTCGGTCAAATACTTCTTTTTAGTCATTAGGCTGAAAAGAGAAGAGGAGACCAACAAATGAACTTATTGAGGAGGATGTTTATGGGGATCTTAAGCGGCAATCAACAAGATGAACCGATGCATTACGGGGAAGTCTTCGGCTTGTGGACCTATTTAACTGGAATAAAAGGCGTTATCTCTGCTTATCAAACCTATATGAACCATGTTGGAGACGCTGATCTGTTTAAATTAATTGAAGACATGGTTGATGATGCACGAAGAGAAGAGCTGGAAATCGAACAAGTATTAAAGGAAAATGGGGTTGGTCTGCCTCCATCTCCACCGGAAAGGGCATACTCTAACCCAGAAGAAATCCCGGTAGGAGCTCGTTTTAATGATCCAGAAATATCTGCTTTGATTGGCAGAGATATAGCAACCGGCTTAGTTGCTTGCAGCCAGATTATTGGAGAAAGCACCCGCGAAGACATTGCAATGCTTTTTGGCCAATACCACACAAATAAAGCACAGGCGGGAGCTAAATTACTGCGATTAAATAAAGAAAAGGGCTGGCTTGTACTACCTCCGCTTCACATGAACACTCCTCACCCGGTGTAACCGCCTAAATCAGTGGGGAGAGCTATGTATGAGCTCTCCCTCTTTTAAAGACGAACAAATCATTCAAGTTGTTTATCATTTGAAACGCAATGATGCTTTGTTACAGCTTCTGTAAATAGGTTTTGGGGATTTTCCACTTCCGTTAATGTTTTACCTAAAAGTTTTTCAAGGCTGCATTCGTAATGCCTTGCTTTCTTAAATATCACTACCTTGGACTTCCCCGTTAACAGCTTTTCAAATGTATTTGACTTCACTTGAAGAAATTCCATAAAAAGCAAAAGGCAATAAAAATAGCGGAAGACATGATTGTTTTCCATATTGATGTTTCAACAATAGGCTGAATAATCAACGACCCAATTGAAATCATAAGTCTGTGCCACTGCCATTGACTTATCGACTTTCTTCCTGCTACTCGTAATAAAAGCAGCCCGCCAATTACAAGGACTACTGACTCCCAAATAAAATTTCCCTCCCTTAATGTCCCCTTTTTATTTGTTATGTGGGGCTGGGGAAAGAAAATTCAATCTTGTTATGTTTTAAAACAAGTTTAGCATCAAATGTCCTTTTTCCTTTAAAACCTTTAATCAAACGAGTTTCCCCTTTTTCACAAAGCTGCCTGATTTGGGCGGTAGTGATCGTCTTTCCTAAAATTCTTTTGTTAAACGTTTGTCTGCACCCATTTTTATATTCGGTACAGCCGTAAAAAGATGAATGCTGTATAATACTCCCTTTTTTACATGATGGGCAGATAGCTATCGGATCACTTAATTTTTTTCTTTTATGTTTCCTTGGCTCTGGTAATTCTTCTGCATTTACTTTTAAGGCATCCACTTCTTTCGGTGCGGAATCAACCAACTTTTTTGTGAAAGCAGCTGTGTTACTGATAAATGTTTGTTTTTGCGCCTTTCCCTGTCCGATTTTTTTAAGAAACATTTCCCACTTTGCTGTCATTTCCGGCTTGGACAATAGCGTCCCTTCCACTGCCTGGCAAAGGACCTCTCCTTTTTTGGTTACAGACACTATATTCTTATTTACTTTGATATACTCTTGACGAATTAGTGTTTTAATAATTCCGCTCCTAGTGGCTTCTGTTCCCAGGCCTTCTGCTTCTTTTAAAGCCGCTTTTGCTTCTTCATCATCTTCGATGACTTGGCCGCAGGTTTTCATCATATTAATAAGCTGTCCTTCTGTATATGGTTTGGGCGGCTTTGTCATTTCTTTTTTTATATGGAGGGACGCGTCAGCCTTCAAGCCTTTATGCAATGGCGGAAGTTCAGGAAGCTGCTGCTTGCCTTTTTTTTGTTTAGGAAGGCCGCTGTCAAATAATTCTTTCCATCCCCTTACTTTTTCCACTTTGCCTTTACTGTAAAAATCCAATCCTTTTACATCTGTTATTACGTTTGTTTCTTCAAACTGATAGTCATAATGAAACATTGCGAGTACACTCTTCACGATTTCAAAATAAATATTTCTTTGGTCTTGGCGCAGATTTTGAAGTGCCGTCTCGGTTGGAACTTTTTTTGTCGGAATAATTGCATAGTGCTCTTTCACCTTGCTGTCGTCTACGTACCTTTTTTTAGACTGAAGGGAAGACGGCTCAAACACATCTCCCGTTAATTTTTGATAAGCTTTTATATTCTTTTGTATATAAGCAAATTCATTTTTCGTTATATGCTGTGTATCCGTTCTTGGGTAAGAGACAAGCTTTAACGGCTGATCATAAAGAGATTGTGCGATTTCTAATGTTTTAGAAGGGCTGTATTTGTATTTTTTATTCGCCAGTGTTTGAAGTGATGAAAGGGAATGCAGCATAGGAGGCTTCACTCGTTTTTGTGAAACAGTAACATCCTTCACCATCCCTCTGTCTTTGAAATCAATGCCATTGTTATGTAATATTCTTTTTGCTTCCTCATTTGTTTTGTAACGCTTTTTGGCCTTTCCTTCGTACCCCCCTTTTTCTGTTTGAAATTGTGCTTTTATTTCAAAGTATGGCTCCGGCGTGAAGTGTTCAATTTCTTTTTGACGTTCATAAATTAGTTTTAAAGTTGGTGTTTGCACTCTTCCTACACTGAATACATGATGATTTCCTTTTTGCTGCAGCAGCAGTGTATATAAACGGCTGGCATTCATCCCAACAAGCCAATCAGAGATTTGCCGCGCTTGCGCCTCATCATATAAAGCAGCAAAATGATCGGCATGGTGCAGTCGTTCAAATCCTTTTTTTACCTCATCTTTTTCTAGACTGTTAATCCAAAGACGCTGGGTTGGCTTATGTCCTGCCCCTGCATGATATATGATACTACGTGCGATATTTTCTCCTTCGCGGTCGCAATCGGTAGCAATGATAATTTCTTCGGTTTCTTGAAGCAGTCTTCGCACAATCTGAAATTGTTTTCTTGTTTTATAACTTGGTTTAAACTCGAATGTATTTGGTATCATAGGAAGCTGCGAAAGGTTCCAGCGTTTCCAGGAAGGTTCATACTCTGCCGGTGACCTTAGTTCCACTAAATGACCAACTCCCCATGTCAGAATGGCGCCATTGGGGAAAATAGGACAAGCAGGGATGGTTATAAACCCTTCTTTCTTGCTTCCTTTTGGAAAAGCTTCTGCGTAAGCTTTAGCCTGACTCGGTTTTTCTGCTAAAATAACAGGCATTTTTTTCGCTCCTTAATTTTTCTTTCATTTTAATAAGAACGAACGTTCCTTTAGACAGTATAAATTATTTTTCTATTCCGGGAAACGTGATAAACTTTTATAGTGTCTAAGAGTTATATTTCAGTTGGAGGTCATACTTGTGAGCCAATTAAAAGAAAGTGGCTTTGCTTACTATGATTTAAAAGATTATATCCACTATAATGGTATAGAAGAGGACCTAAAGCAGCTTACCAGGGCTTTTGATACCCTGCCCGCAGATGAATACGCTCCTCATTTAAATCGTTACAGACGGTATGCCAGAGCAATCGTCATGCCAAAAACATACCAAATTCAATGGCTGCCGGAATCAAACGTTAACGGAAAAGCTTATTACGAATATTTCCAAGGAAGCTTTAACCCCGAATATACAGGAGAATACCGCCGTTTTCCTTCCCTGATGAAAGAAACGATGGCCAATCCGCTGCTAGAAGAAATTATTCGTTTTGATTTTAAGGAAACATTTTGGATGAGAGAAGATGCCTTAATGCCCGTGCATGCAGGAATTCATTTTGTAAAATTACAGGTGGAAAAAGAAGGGGATGTAGCGGTTTCTTCACCAAACAACCTTCATCAAGACGGGGAACCATTTACATTTGCGCACTTAATTAGAAGACGGAATATCATTGGCGGATTGAACGCTATTTCGAAGCCCTCCATGCGAGGCAAAATGCCAGAGGATATAGATGATCAAGACATAACTGCTTCATTTTATTTAGAAAATCCTCTGGAATCTTATGGTGTATATGATCCTTTAGTTACGCATTATGTTGGTGAGGTTGAAAAAGGATTAGAAGACGGGCCTGGTGAGCGTTCTGCAATATTGATTGATTTTCAGCCAACAGTTATTGCCAATCCAGATGAAGTCCGGAGTATGCGAGGAGAAACGACTAATATGGTATTTGTATAGAATGTTTCCGGAGAAAGAGCTATTCCTAACAAAAATGTACAGGATAGCTCTTTCTATTATATAAATCAACATAAATAAAATTTAATTAACCGAACTCAGTGAAACAAGCTCATAATGAAGAGTGGTGCATCCTGTTCCCCACTCCACTTTTGTAATGATAGCTTTTCCAAATGGAGCTTTTTCTTCGAGCGTTTGAATAGGTAATTTCGTGTCGAGCGGAAACATGTGATATCCTTCTTTTATTAAGCGAAAAGACCTCTCCCCTAACCGTTCTGCTTTTTTATGGGTGATAATTTCCCAGTTCATTTCCATAGAAAAACCCATGTTATTACCCTTCTTTCTAAAAAACGAATTGTATTATAGAAGTGTATTATATTTCTAATTCCACACTTATCTTTAAAATCCTTTAACAAATTACAAAAGCAGATAAGCAATTGCTACTCCAGTCCCTCCGAATATTAATGCAAAAGGTAAATTCCAAAGAGTCAGCTGATAAGGGTGCCTCTTCATGTACTGGCTCATCATGGTTAGCGGTACATAACCGATATTTATTTATTGAGCGGGGACTGCTGCCCTCCTCTTTTACCTAAAACAAATTTCTTTTTCCTTGAAAAAACTGATAACAAAATAGAAGAAAACACTAGTACTATACCGATGCTTTGCCAAACTGTCAGATTGTCATTAAATACCGACACACCCACCATTATCGCAACAATCGGCTCTATCGTTGATAAAATAGCTGCATGGCTGGATTCGATATATTTTAAACCAGCTGTATATAACACGTAAGCTAAAATGGTTGAAATGAGAACACTGCCAACAGCGTACAGCCAAACTGAAGGTTCTGAAAACGGCTCTAAGTTTTGTTCCAATCCGCTTAATGGTAAAAGAAAGATACTGCAGCACAGCATAGAATAAGCCGTGATAGTAACAGAATGATATTTCCTGCTAACAAACTTCCCAATAATACTGTACAGCGAACAAAAAAAACCAGAAGCTGAACCTATTATTAAAACGGGGATTGTTATATTCATGGCTCCACCTGGAAGTAAGCCCGCAACGAAACTGCAGCCAGCAAGCGTAAGTATAATCGCTGTTATTTTATTGACAGTTAATGACTCCTTAAATACAAACCTTGATATAACAGCAACAAATACTGGACTGGTGTATAGCAGCACCACAGCAACAGAGAGTGAGGACTGCTCCATTACCGTAAAGTAACACCAGTTAAACAGGGCAATACTGACAACCCCAAGACCAATAAAATAAGGTATATCTCTAATAAATATTTTTAAAAGATAAGGCCGGACAATGCCAATCAGGGCGAACATGATAATCGTAGAGAGCGTCATCCGCACCGTAACCACCTCAAGCGGGGAGAAACCAAATCTATAGAGGTTTTGTACAAAAAGACCGGTTAAACCCCAAAAGGAAGCTCCGGCCACCGTAATACCATACGCCGTCAATGAACGCATTTCCATCACCTTCTTCTTTTTCTCTAATCTATTAAAAGACGATGTACTGCTTTTTTAGAACACCACTATTTTCTCACCTCTTCCTTAGAAAAACTATAGTTGACGAATATTATACCTGAATAGTTTCGACCATTATCTGACCATTAAATGAAGGGAACAGAATAGTTTGAAATATATCTTTCAAGTGGAAAAGTTTAAGGAGCCTGTATAATTAGGCTGATGAGGAGAATGGAGCGCCCATATAATATTCAGTCTTTGCCTGCATCCCCACTGAAAAATCTGCCTGATTTGCAATTTGGAGGAATCACAATGAGCGGCCGTTATTAACGGACAATGGATCTTTGCCGCTAGAGTCTTTATTGTCAAAACATGGTAGGTTGTCTTATACGGTGAATACCTTCTTCTCGGCAAAATAAACCGGCTGACTTAATCTTCTTCACGATTAGTCAGCCGGTTTATTTTCTCCATCAGGTCTTTTCTCCAATTTTACATTCTCAAACCTTTCTATTTAGATTTACGTTCATCCCTGTCTAAAAATTTACTTGTCGTATGATATTCATACCTGCTCCCTGGCTTATCATCGTTTGCCTTTTTTTCATAAATTCTGCTTAGAGAGGAATGATCCTCTTTTTCCAGATCCTTTACCAGATGTCCGATATCTTTCATAAATTGGTTAATCATGTGGAGTTCCCCTTTCTTCTGATGTCAGAGATGATTCATTTTCCAGGCGTTCTTCAAGCTGTTTTACTCTCTCATGCAAAGCCTGATTTTCTTCTTGGATTTTATCAGCGTGAGAAGAATAATGCGGATCATTTTCCCACCAATCCATGCCGATTTCTTTTGCTTTATCAACAGAAGCAACAATAAGCCTGATTTTTATCGTTAACAGCTCAACATCGGCTAAATTGATTTTAATATCACCAGCGATAACTACCCCTTTATCTAAAACCGTCTCTAACACGTCTACTAAACTATTTGATTCTATCGGATGTTCTACAGGCATACGGCAGCCTCCTTCCTCGTTTTTCGTTTTATAGTAAATTTCCTAGTGGACCTAAGTCTATATTTAAATCTTCATCACCCAGTCCTAAAATTTCTTTCATTTCTTCCATTTTTTCTTCTAGTTTCATTAAAGCCGTACCTAATTGTTCTATTTGCTCTTCGGTTAAGTCTCCCCCTTCTACTCTTCTCATCGCTTGCTTTTCGACAAGCTGCCTGAGTAGTTCAATCACAGTCAATACAAGCTGGGACAGTCCTTCTTCTGCTTTTTCCGGGTCCAGCGAGATGCGGCCTTGAGGCTCATGGGTTTGAATGGAAGAAAGTGATTCTGTTTTTTCCACTTTAGCTTGCCTCCTTTCTTTTAAGATGAATAAACTCTGGCTCCAGATTCTTTTACTTTTTCTACTGACGCAAGTAAAATACGCAAATCCAAATATACTAAGTCAATGTTATCAATAGAGATGGTAAGATCACCTCGTATAACGACCCCTTTATCAAGAACAGCGTCTAAAATGTCCAGCAATGATACGTCTTTATTTTCAAGACTCTCCTGCTGCATGACTCTCACCTCGATCCATAAACTGTGAAAAATGGTAAGCTGGCCAGGGGCCGGTTACTTCATAAATCATTCCCGTTTTTTTATTTTCCACTTCCTCTTTTTTGGATTTTAGCAAATCCAGAAATGCTCCTTTATTATCTTTGTCAACGAGATATACACTGTTCCAGCACATTTCCTCTTTTCTGCCGGTTACTTTCTTTTCCCAGTTCTTTTTCAATTTCGTACCTACACTGTATTGCTTTAGTTTTTTATGAAACTCCTTACAAAGTGTAGTCATGTTTTCTTCGGCCTCTTCATTAATCCATTGATTCATTTTCTTTTTTTCAAAGAATTGTTTTCCTGGAGACAGTTGATCGATCTTTTCTTTTTTCTTTGTTACTTCGGGATTGCTTTCCATAAAAGAAGAAACAAATTGATCTTTATCTGCATAGATTTTTACATTCCATTCTTCCTTATTTTTCAGACGGTCAAAAAGCGATAGAATGTTTTTTTCCTGATCTTCAACTATTTTTTCCAACCGGCTTTTTGTCTCATGAATCGTACCAAATTTTAAAGGCAGAACGGTAAAGTGCGTATGTAGTTGATTCATCAGGTTGTGGTGGTGATATGCTTTTTTTTGCAGCCACTGGAGGTTTTCTACATTATTTTGCAAATTGGCTTCCGAATAATCTTTTTCCGGCACCCGCGTCACTACTGCTGTAATCTCCTGGAACGACCAAAATTCCACTTCATAAGGGGCTTCCATTCCTTCTAAAGATTCAAGCTCTGTACGCTCATACTCGTTGCTTGGTATGAACGCATATAAATAAAGCAATGTATTTGTTTTGGCTGATACATCCATCTGTCTTTCCCCTTTCTAATCCTCCTGCTCTTTTTCTTTAGCTATTCGAAAGCGTGCCAGGAGTTCTTCTTCTTGTTTGTCAAACTCTTCTTCCGTGATATCTCCCATTTCGTATAACATTTGCACATGAGCAAGCTTTTTCTGAATATGATCAAGGTCGTAAAGTTCTTTATCAACTTCTTCTTTCACTTTTTCTCCTATAGTTATTACAGTATCAAGCGGCCAGGTAATTAATTTGTGTATCATATGGCACTCTTTGCTTTTAGCTTAATATCTATAAAGTTGTAAGCAGGCCAGGGGCCCGTATATTTAAATTCTGTTTTGTCCTGCCACTTCTCATAAAGTTCATTAACAATTTCGTCAAACTTCTCTTCTTTGTCAAGGTCAACAAGAAAAGAAGCATTTAAAAGCATTCGTTCATTAATCACTTCATTACTGACAGCAGCATCTGCCATCTCTGCTAATGGAGAAAAAATTTCGTTTTCCATTCTTTCATGAAGGCCTCTTACAAAACGCTCCGCACTTTCTCCCAGCTGGATTTGGTCGTAATAGCCCGCTTGTTTTGATTTTGTTTTTTCTTTTAATTTCTTAATATCAGATTGCTGATTTGCTTCTTGGCTAAGCCACTCTTTTTTTCCGATTACTTTTAGACCTACTTCTATTTTGTTTCTTATCTTTGGAAAGATTTCTTTAAATTGCTCCTTTAGCTGTTCCATCAGAAGGGAAACATCCTTTTGCGATTTTAATACGGTGCCAAAACTCATCGGAATCACGGTGAAGTCTTCCATTACCTTTGATATCGTTTCCTGATGAGCTTTAGCATTTTTACGGCTTGGTTCATACACTTGTATAGGAGCATCAGCCACAACCACAGCGTGATTATTATAGTGGACGGTATATACCTCCCTCTCTTTCCCAGCTAAAGCAACATTACCAAAGCTTTGCTTTTCCTCTGTTTCTATTGCACAAAAAAGATAACATCCCAATTCCTCAGCCATTCCTTTCACTCCTTATTTCGCTTTCTTGAGCTCTTGTTTGATTAACCGTTCCGTTTTATTCTGATTTTCGTATCCTTTGCATTTCATTACATAAGCGCTGATCATATCCGAGCACACATCGGCAAATGTTTTATTCTCTGGATTTATGGAAATATTGTTTTTTCTGCAAATTTCAGCGACCATGACCGTTGTTCGAAAACTTGGTCCTTGTTCATTTTTTTCTTCACATGTTTTTCGTATCCGGGAAATAAAATTTATAATTATGCCAGCTTCTTTAGAAGTTATATTCGTTTTCTTTGCGAGCACCCGCGTTTCTGTCTTTTCATCCTCATTTTCTACAGGAATGGTGATCAGTCTATCCATCAAAGCATCCTGTGTATGGTAGACACCTGCAAATTCTTTTGGATTGCTTGTGAAAATCACCTTAAAGTTGGGATGCACCCGGATAAATGAATCCTTTTGTTTCATCCCGTATAAAGGCAAAACTCCTTCTTCTAATACAGAGAGAAATAAATTGTTTGTCTCTGGTTTAGAACGAGTGAACTCGTCATACACCACGGTATACCCTTTTTTAACAGCTTCCATTAAACGACCGGGACTCCACTGCTCTGTAAGGTTTTCTTCTCTTTTATATACTGTTCTAACATAATTATCTATAACCTTTTTAGACGTATATCCGGTAAAACCGCCTAACAAATCCGTATTAGAAAGTTCATGGTTACCGTGCAGAAGCATAACAGGCTCATCAAATTGACGGGCTAATTCGAGTGCCATCGATGTTTTCCCGACCCCTAACGGCCCGGTAAAATGAACAGGAAAGCCTGCTTCTACATATTTTTTTGTTCGAGAAAGTAATGCTCCTTTTTCTTTTGTTTTTATAAACTTCTCTTCCTGATGCGAAGAGCTGCTCTCTTCTTGGCTTTCTTTAGAGGCAGATGACTTCTGTTTTTCATCCTTTTCCTCAGTTGTTTGTTTTTTTGTTGGTGTGTTATTAGCTGCCATTTCATTTACCTCCCTTCATTTTTGTCTAACGGTGCGCTCCTAGGACGCAGGCTGACCCGTTCAAAAGAAATAACTTCCATATCTTCATCGAGCTTTGCTTCATAAACTCCAAGGAGCTGATCTTTTGCGTAAGCTTTCATATATTCTTTTTCTTCTATCACTTCTAGTTCAACGTCCCATCCATTTTCTTGTTTAATGACAGAGGTAATCCGAAATGGTGGCTGAATATATTTAGAAAAAAACTCGTGTACTGTTGAGATTATTTCTTCCATTTTCATGTCTATTCACCTCTAGAGAATTAGAAAAGCGCAATCGTATACTTTCATGTAAGAACCGGAGACTCTGAAACACTTTTTCAGAGCCTCTATTCACCAAACTTCAAACTATGCAAAATTCAGCTGCTGCTGGCCTCTTTCATTCGCACCTGTCTCGTTATCTATTTCACCCTGTACTTCATCTCTTAGAAGGCCAACCGCTTCTGCATATCTTAACCATGTATCCACACTTGCAATAACTACTCGTGCTTCAACAGTAATCAACTCGATTCCGACAAGAGAAACTCTTGCATATAAATCAATAACAATGCCTTTATCGAGAATGCGATCAATTACTTCTGCTAAGCTGGATGAATCTGTACTTTTCTGAATCGCTGCCACTCTAATCAGCTCCTTTACGTTACTTTTTTAATATCATTTGCTCCTTTAATGTCTGTCGCACCTTTCACATCAACGGGTCCCTTTATATCAGACGGCTTCTTTATACCGCTGTCGTCATTATCTCCGCCGATATTATCTTTGATTTCTTCTTTTGCTTCTTCTCCTTTTTCTTTCACTTCGCTCTTAAGCTGCTGTAGATTTTGTTTAGCTTCCTGCCCTTTTTCTTTCAAATGCTCTCCAGCTTCTTTTAAATTTTTTTCCGCATTTTCTTTCGCTTTACGGATTTTTTCAAATGCGTCATAAAATTTTTTAGCTATAAGAGTTGCTGCAGCAGCATTTTTAGCTTTCGGTGATTCTTCTACTTGTTCTACCACTTCTTCTTTAGCTGCCTCTTTTGCTTTTTCTTTTTTTGCTTTTAATTTGGAGAAACCATTTTTCTTCATGAGTAATAAAGCTCCTCCTGTAAGCCCTGTACCTACAGCTGTACCAGCAATTATTCTTCGTTTTTTTGTGCTGGAAGTTTCTTTAGAAATCTCACTTCACCACCTTTGCCCGTAAAGACTTTACAACTCCTTTCCCTCGGATAAATGTAAGTATTCTCCAACTTTCGCACTCATTCTGAAATAACAAAATGTGATGATTTTTTACTACAAGCTGTCTTCAAAGGGTATGTAAACAAGGATTTGTGACTATGTTTCATAGCAATTGCATCTTTTATTGCAAACACGTAAAATAAAAAAAGTGTATTTGGAGATATAAAAAATTCAAGGTGCTTGATTTCTGTTTCAACTTGATTTAAATTACTTAATACGTGAAGGGGGTCTTTCTCATGGAAAGTAATAAAGAAGAATCATTGTTTGAAAAAGGCGAATTATTGCTGTATGACGAAAAAGAATGTAGAGTCATAGCAGAATATGAACGAACAGTCTGTGTAGAATTTACCGATTACCCTTTCGCCGGAGAGGAAGAAGAATATCCGTACCCACGTGTTATTCTTCTTAAAAACGAAGTGAAGCGTCCTTCTTAGGAGTCTTGCTCATTTTCTGGGAACAGTAAAAAGCGCTGGTTTTAACCAGCGCTTTTTCTTTACCTTGTTTGTAACACGAATAAATTAAGTTTTTACCAGAACAGCTTAATTAGTCTGCAAAAACATGCTTGCCAATTTGTAATTTATTTGTTCTTGTATGAATCCAATCCGAAGTAGCAATTACTGGATTATAATAATAGTGGGAGCCCTGGGAAGGGTCATTGCCTCGCCAAGCTTCTTTTACCGCCTGATAAGCAGAAGCGTTTGGTTCAAGATAATATTGCCCGTCTTGAACTGCAGTAAACGCATTCCTTTCCGTTATTACCTCTTGTACAGTTGATGGAAAATCAGGAGAGTCAAGGCGGTTCCGAATAACGGCCGCTACTGCAACCTGTCCTTCAAAAGATTCACCTCTTGCTTCTCCATGCACAGCCTGGGCAATTTTACGAACGTCTTCTAATTTTCTCAATGTGTTGGCTCCGCTTATGCCATCAACACCCAGTCCAAAATCGCTTTGAAATTGCTGCACGGCTTCAGCTGTCAGCGGACCATAATATCCAGTTGCATCACTATGTAAGTAACCCATGTGAATTAATGCTTCTTGGAGTTCCATAACCGATTCTCCGGTGTCTTCCTTTTTTAATATCCCTTGATGAGCCTCTGCTTTTTCAAAGGTTAAAGAAGAAAACACTCCTGCAATCATCCAAATTATCACGTATTTCCCTAAGGTTTTTGCCATTCCATCGACCTCCTTCTCTTATTGTCATCCCTCTCTTTTTTCTTTGTAAACCTATTCTTTGTTCATTTACATAGAAATAGAAGATCGACTCATATTGGGATTACGAGGTATAACATAACCAACTTAAAAATATGTCTTTTTTCTTCCGGCTTTTCTATTGAAACGTAACCAGGCCCTTTTTACAGGATCATTGTTCCGCTACTAGAAATTATTCACCATACCGAATGGAAGTTAACTGGTCGTTTTAAGGGAGAATCAGTCCCCTTACACATTTTTCACAGCTTTTCTAGGAGGTTTTCTAAAAAAAGTTTTTTCTTCTTTTAGCGCTTTAAAAAGGGCATAGATCATAAATAAGGTGATAATGGAAAGGCTGCCACAATCATCGCGTTTTCTAATGCCTGCAGACCTCCAGAATAAAGGAGAATTACTGCTGTAGCTGAAAGCATTATTCCCCAAATAAATTTCACTCTTGTTTCAGGGCTTAATGGCTAAAATGGACATTACGGTACCAAAAGGAAAGTTTTCAAACATCCCAAACAAGGCTTCTTCTGTCGCCATCTAAGATATAGCTGCCGTTCCTTCTGATTCAAGTGATATAGACGCTCCCCCAAAAACGGAAAACCATAAAAAACCAACAAGTGATGGGACGATTAACACGCCGAATGTAAATTCACGTAAGGTCCGGCCTTTAGAAACTCTGGCAATAAAAGTACCAACAAAAGGAGACCAGGCAATCCACCATGCCCAGAAAAAAATTGTCCAGCTGTTAATCCATTCCCGAGCTTCTTCTTCAAGAGGTGCAAACCGAAAGCTCATGCTCGGTAATGTTTGAACATATTTTCCTATGGTATCTGTAAAAAGATTTAACATAAAAAGGGTAGGGCCGAAGATAAGCATAAACACAAATAGAAGCACCGCAAGAATCATGTTTACATTACTAAGAAACTTGATTCCTTTATTTAAGCCGGTATATGCTGAAATAAGAAACAAAAATGTGACAATCGCAATAATAAAAAATTGCACAAAAAAGGTATTAGGAATTCCATATAAAAATGCTAAACCCCCATTAATTTGCACCGCTCCAAACCCAAGTGTAGTGGCTATACCAGAAACCGTTGCGGTCACGGCCAGCACATCAATTGTTTTTCCCAGTGCGCCATCTGTTTTCATAATAGGACTCAAAGTAGCGCTGATCATTCCTGGCGCACCTTTTCTAAACTTAAAATACGCAAGACAAATAGCAATCATAGATCCCCAGGCATGAACACCCCAATGAAAAAAGTAAACCTCATTGCTTCTGATATTGCTTCATTTGTTCCTTCTGTCACCGTAGGAGAATCAGTAGCGTAATGATATACTGGTTCTGCTGCACCCCAAAACACTAATCCAATCCCCATCCCTGCACTAAACAGCATCGCAAACCACGTTGGCAGACTGTAATCTGGTTTATCATGAGGCTTTCCAAGATTAATTTTTCCATATGGACTTATAATAAAATATAGACAAACGATTACAAATATAGAAACTACGATCAAATAATACCAGCCAAATCGGTTTGTAATAAATGTTTGTGCTGCAGCTGTTCCGTTTTCTAAGGAATCTGAAGCTATCACACCAATAATAATAGCCAAAATAAGAATCGCCATTGTACTGTAAAAAACCGTACCTGTTTTTCCTTTCTCCATACATACCATCTCCTCTTTTAGGTAGATATTAGTATGTTGTTTTAAGAAATTACTTATCCACCATAAACTTTTACAGTTTTTTCCTCATATGCCGCTCAGTCGGCTCGGAGGAGTCAGCTGTTATTGACTTCTAGGTGTAGGCATGATCAGGAAATCTCCAGAGGATTTTTCCCGGACAGGATGTTCGGTTATTTGTCCAAAAAGCACTGTTTTAGAGGTCTGAACAGACCCACGTTCCGCTAACAGTTCTCAATCACTCGTTTTTTATGATTTTTCTCGTGCTAACGGAACCAGGGTCCGGCCGCATTCTAAAACCCCCTAATTTCATAAATTAATGGAATCAGGGTCCTCTGAACATTTCCATCGTTTAATTCTTTTCATTTGAATGACTTCCTTTATTGTGATGGTATAGAATAAGAAAGGTCACAGCTAGAGGAGTGAAAAAAATGGATTTATTAAAACTAAACAACATGGAAGAGCGATTATCCGCACTGGAAAAAGCAGTCCAACCTTTTGCAGAGCGGGCTGAAATATATGATAAAGATGGATCTTTTCCCGTGGAAAATATTCAAACGTTAAAAGATATTCGTTATACAGCTTTAACTGTACCTAAAAGATTTGGCGGGAAAGAAATTTCGCTGTTCGAGCTTGTAAGATCTCAAGAAACAATAGGAAAAGCGGATGGTTCTACTGCTTTATCGATTGGCTGGCACATGGGAATTGTAAAAAACCTTGGAGAGCAGAATAGCTGGCCTGAAGACCTTTATGAAGCCTTTTGTAAAGAAGCTCTCCAGCATGGTTCCTTACTGAATAATACAGCAACAGAACCTGCAACCGGCAGTCCTACCCGCGGCGGCAAGCCGGAAACGACCGCTGTTTACGAAGCAGGCCAGTGGAAAATAAACGGACGTAAAACCTTTACAACGATGGCTCCAGTGCTTGATTATTTTGTTGCAAGTGCCACGATTCCAAAGGAAGACCGTGTGGCTTACTTTCTTATTCCTCGAGAAAGCGAAGGACTTTCTATTGAAGAAACGTGGGATTCCATAGCAATGAGAGGAACAGGAAGCGATGATCTTGTTTTAGAAAATGTACGTATACCAAAACATCATCTCGTTTCTTATGTCGCACCTGGTGATAAACGTGCAGCTGGATGGCTTCTTCATATACCTGCCTGTTACCTCGGTATTGCTAAAGCAGCACAGCAATATGCTGTACAATTTGCATCAGAGTATTCACCGAATAGTATTGAAGGAACGATATCTGATTTACCAAATGTAAGGCAAAAAATTGGAGAAATGGAGCTATTGACCCAAAGAAGCAGCCATTTTCTATACAGTATAGCTAAGAAATGGGATGAATCATCTGAAGACCAAAGACAAGAAATGAAACCAGAGCTGGGGGCTGTAAAATACACTGTGGTGAATGATGCGATTGCTATCGTTGATTTGGCTATGAGAATTGCTGGTGCAAGAAGTTTATCCAGCAAAAATCCATTGCAGCGTTATTACCGGGATGTCCGAGCCGGCCTTCATAACCCTCCAATGGATGACATGACCATTATGCTGCTTGCATCTGATTCCATAAATAGAGCTGGGACCTCTTCTTAAAGAGTCCAGCTCTATTTTCATTTCTCCATTTTTTACCTTTTTATTAATTCTCTTTTGTTTTGTTTATGTTTTATTACGATGTGGAAAAAATAAAACAGTTCCATCATCAGGAAATGTAAAGGAGGAAGCACGAATGGATATCAGACAACGACAAACAGAAGGCCAGCCCCCTCAAACACAGCCAAGACAGCCTGGTATAGAATCTGAAATGAACCCTTTACCTGTCCAGCCAAAAGAATACAAAGGCAGCGATAAATTGAAAGGAAGAGTAGCACTGATCACAGGTGGTGACAGCGGGATAGGCCGTGCTGTTTCTATGGTGTACGCCAAAGAAGGAGCTCACGTAGCCATAGCCTACTTGGATGAACATGATGATGCCAAAGAGACGAAAGAACTGGTGGAAGCAGAGGGTGTGAAATGCTTACTGCTTTCTGGAGATTTAAAAAAAGAATCATTTTGTAAAGACATTGTCCAAAAGACGGTAGATGAATTTGGACAATTAGATATAGTGGTGAATAATACAGCTATTCAATATGTACGAGATGATATTTTCGGAGTTTCGGCAGAACAACTAGAAGAAACCTTTCAAACAAACTTTTATTCCTATTTCCACGTCACCAAAGCTGCAATACCTCACTTAAAAGAGGGAAGCTCGATCATTAACACCACATCGATAAATGCTTACCGCGGAAACCCTAGTCTTATCGACTACTCCGCAACGAAAGGAGCAATTGTGGCGTTTACAAGAAGCCTTGCAGAACCGCTTGCAAAGCAGGGCATCCGTATTAACATGGTTGCACCCGGTCCGGTTTGGACTCCTTTAATCCCTTCCACCTTCCCAGCAGAAGGAGTAGAACAATTTGGTACTAACGGTCCTATGGGTCGTCCCGGTCAGCCATCTGAACATGCCAGTGCTTATGTACTGCTAGCTTCAGATGAATCCTCCTATATGACCGGCCAATCTATTCACATCAACGGTGGAGAATATATTTCTTCTTAAAAAAGAAGGACAGTTGTCAGCTATTACGACAACTGTCTTTGTTTTTCTGCTTTTGTTTTTGTAGTAAGAAGTACACCAGAAATAACCAGCAAAGCCCCGATCATTTCAATGAGTGTAACATTTTCTCCAAGAAAAAGCAGGGAGCCAATGATAGTGAAGACAGGAAGTAAATTAAGAAATACAGAAGCCTGAGACGGACCTACTTCTTCTACTCCTTTGTTCCATAATAAAAGCGCAATAAGGGAAGGAAAGATACCTAAATACAATAGTCCTAATGCATGATTGATTTGAAAAACAGCTGGAAATCCATCAATTACGACCCACTCAATTACTGCAATCGGAAACAGTACAGCGTTAGCAATAGCAAGCATCACCAGCAGGCTTCCGTATACCGGAAACTTCATCATGTGAAACTTTACGAGAATAGAGTAAGCTACCCAGGTTAGAATGGCCGCAATCATTATGACGTCTCCTATATTAAAAGCAAGGTCACGAACCACCTGCCAGGAACCTTCCGTTATGACCCAAATGGCTCCGCCAACAGATAAGATTACCCCAACCCATTGGACACCAGCCAATTTTTCTTTTAAAAAAATCATGCTAAATAAAATAGTGACTACCGGGATAGCGGATTCCATAATGGCCACATTCGTTGAGCTTGTAAATTGCAGGGAAGCATAAATGAAAGAATTAAAAAAAGCCACACCAGTAAGGGCAAGACCTAACAACGGCTTCCACTCTTTTAGAAAAACGTGCTGATACTGCCTGGCCTGCCTCAAGCCTATTGGAAGAACGACTAACAAAGCAATAAATACCCGAAAAAACGCAATCGTGTAAGGCGGAAGCTCATTAATAGCCTTCCCTACTATAATATTCCCAGAAAAAATAATAGCAGTAATAATTAAAAACAAATACGCTTTCATACAAAATCCCCTCTTTTTGCCGACCCTTTCATTGTACATTTTTTTACTGCGGTGGATAAGATTTTTGTTTTGAATGTTGATATTCACTTCAAAAATTAATTAGCTCTGCAATCAAAAGGGCGGGCAGAAAACGGGAAAGACCGGCTGCAGTTCGTCCGTAACAATATGAATCAAGTAAATAATAGTGTTACAGATATTACGGAGCATGTTCAAAAGCTGAATAGCATTTCCAGTCAATGAATGAAGTTATTGATTTAGTAGATAAAGATGAACACTTTGATGATATCTTGGCTGTATGAATAAAACAAAGAATCAAAACGACAGTATTGAAAAGGAATTACATAACTTATTAGAATCTGTAGAGGCCATTGAAAAAGCTGCTGGTGAAGTAGCTGCTTCAGCCAGCCAGCTTGACGCAGCTACCGATGAACGACAGGTTATGAAAAGAAAGAAGCTGCTTCCTTTTGAAACAGCTTCTTTCTGTATATTAGAGTTCTAAACGCTGCAATTCTTTTATACTGGATTTTCTGAGCGGGCCTCTGCCAAAGCGTTAGTGACAAATCCATACTCAGAAGCGTGCGGCCTGTCGTCACTATCGCTGTAACCTTCAGCCATCATTCGGTTACGATTTAAGCACAGCTTTGTCATGCTCGGTTTAAAAAGATCAAAGGTGTCAAAACGTTCATGAAGATGAGGGAATTGATTTTGATAATTAATAATTTGTTCTCTTACTATTGTCCAAAATTCATTCTCTTCGAGTAGACCTTTTCTATCTAATAAATCAGCTAAATAACGAAAGTGACAAATAAATAAACCTGTGAAAATAAATTGGGTGAGACCTTCTGGCGGTTCACTTCTCAGCACTTTTTTTAAATCTGGTTCTAATTGCTGAAGTTCCTGCAGCGGCTGATCACTAATATTTACATCATCCACAAAGTCTTTCATGATTAATCGTTTTGGTTTACCCTTTTCCAGTACAATAATGGTATTTTGACCGTGCGGGGAAAACACAGTGCCATACTGATATAAATAATGAAGCAGCGGCGGTAAGATCGCAGCATTTAACTGTTTTATCCATTCATGTGTGGAGAGACCGGATTGTCTTATCCAATGTTCAACTAATGTGTCTGCATTACTATCTTCATGCAAGAGAGCTGCAAGCGTTACAGGCTTTTCATTCTCTGAGAGGAAATTATAAACACTCTCCCGCCAAATGGCACCGAGCATTTCTTTATACTGATAAGGTACGCCTTCTACATTGTCATAGGCCGGATGATATACGTGAACACTCGCTTCTTCTCCAAGTAAATCCAGCTGACATCTGTCTTTTAAATATTCATCGTTTTCCCAAATACTTTTTATAAAGCTTGTTACCCGGGGAGCAATCACAGTTCGTTCTCCTGGGAGCCCCCGGTAAACCAGAGTGTTTAAAATACTCATTGGCAGTTTCACATGGTATTTTGATCGATAAGTTTGGTTTACAAACGTTCGGATGGATTGCTGCGGCAGATACTGATCATTTCCTTCCCCTAGCGGAATAATCTTCTTTTGAGCCAATTCTTCAGCAAACCTCTGTATAATAACATTTTCCCACTGCCAGGGATGAACAGGAATGAAATAGAATTGTTCCTGCCCTTCCCGAGCTTCCTGTTTTAACTTATCATTTGCTCTCTTCCACAGCGAAGAGCCCATTTCTTCTTTTAAGAAAGAAAAATCAGTAGTTTGAAGATGGTGACCTTCTGCTATATCCTCATGGACAGCGATCCAATAAAGAGTAACGGCTTGTTTCTTCTCGGGTGCAAAACGGAGGTAATCCTCGTAGCTGAACCCTAGTCTGCCTTTATTATAAGTAATCCATGGGTGACCTGACATTTCGCCTTCGAGTTCAGCATAATCCAGATGAGTTAATTCTTCGGCCGTTATATCTTTCTTCATTAAATGACAATCCGCTAATAGAGTCTGCTCGTATTCTTTTATTAAATGGCCGACAGTGGTACTTTCCATGTTTAATAAAGACTGAAGTTCAAGAAGAAAGCTTTTGACATTCAATGGGACCTGTCTGTCGTTTACATGTTTCATTACCGATTCAGCATTTACAGAATAACTGTCAAACAAACGCTTCTTTGCATGAAATGTATAAACAATACCCTCATCCAGCTCTAAGCTGTATACCGTATAATCTCCTTCTGCGGCTGCAGCTTTCGGCTTAATCATATCTTCGTACATAAACTCCTGCAGCATTTTAGCAGTAAGTAAACGGTTAGCTTTTTCCCACATTTCAGGAGTTAATGTTTGTGATAATTCTTCTGCATACTTCATCTTTTCTCATCCCTTCTTATGTAATTATCCGAACTGCTGAAAAACATTGGTTTCCTGTACGGGATAAACATTTTCATCTGTGATTTCATTAATAATCACCGCATTACGGTATGCCCCTAATCCAAGGTCTGGAGCACCGGGTCCATGGGTATGAATCTCTCCGTTTTGAACAAAAAGCCGTCCACCGCCAGCTGCTGAAGATTTTAAAGGTACTTCATAATGTTTCTCCACTTTAAACCTCCCTTGTTCATCCCATTCAATTAACGATCTGGCTCCTTCTAAACATGGCGTAACAGTTGGCTTATAGCCTGTTCCCATAATTACTGCATCGGTATCAAGATCAAATGTTTTGTTCTTCTCCCATTGGCGGAAAGTAAGAGTATAACGATCTCCATTTGTTGTTCCTTTCTCTAATTTACTTAAAGGTTTTAATAGTACATTGAGTTTTTCTCCTCCAATGGTTCGTTCATACATAAGATCATATATAGCAGCAATCGTATCTGTGCTCATTCCTTTGTATAGGAGGTCCTGTTTAGGAAGCAGCTTGTCTTTTTTATCCTGCGGCAATGAATGAAAGTAATTAATATAATCAGGGGAGAAGTGCTCTAAACCAAGCTTGGAATATTCCATTGGAAAAAATCCTCGAGAGCGTGTCACCCAATTTATTTGTTGAGAGGGTGACTTGTTACTTAAGAGCTCATAAAACACTTCACCTGCGCTTTGTCCTGAACCAATAACCGTGACAACAGGAGCATTTTTCCAAACCTCTTCTTTATTCATAAAATCTGCTGTGTGGAATATATTTTCAGAAGGTTCCAGCCCTTCTACGTTTGGAACAGCAGGTACTGTGCCAACCCCTATAACGAGGTTTTTCGTTTTATATTTTTCTAAGGATCCGCTATCGACATTACGCACATAAACCGCCCAGCTTCCCGGCTCTCCTTCTATTCGCTCTACCTTGCTGTTAAATCGGCATTGCGGGAGCTGCTTAGCCACCCACTGACAATAATGGTTATACTCCCGGCGGGGAATATGGAAACTTTCATAAAAATAAAACGAGTAAAGCCGATTGTGTTGATTCAAATACTCTAAAAAGCTGTACGGACTTTTTGGATCAGCCATCGTTACTAAATCAGCCATAAATGGAACTTGAAGCGTGGTGCCTTCCATTAACATTCCCGGATGCCAATTAAATTCCGGCTTTTGGTCAAAAAACACAGCTTTAGTATTCGGCACCGTATCTAAAAGGGCAGCCATCCCTAAATTAAACGGACCAATGCCTACTCCTATTACATCGAGTAACTCTGGTTGCTCAGCGCTCAAGCGTTTCCCCTCCTTTTTCTCTGTAATGAACCATAAGAAGGCCGGTTTTATCAGGAAGATTGATAGGTTTTACTGGTTGAAAACCACACTTTTGAAACACATGAATCATTTTGCGGTTTCTAATGTCAGGCTCTGCAACAATCTTTACTGCCTTCGAATGTTCATAGATAAAAGAAAGCATTTCTTTAACCAGCGGGGCAGCCAGTCCTTTTCCTAAAAATGACTCTGGTCCAAATAATAAATGAACCCCTTGATCGTCAGGCTCATATTTATAATGGCGGCCTACTACATCATCTTTTACGTCGTATGTCTCCCAATAACTCATAGGAATGCCGTTTACCAATCCGATCCACAATTGCTGATGAGTATCCCTTACTGCCTTGTCGATATGAGATTGAAAAGCTTCTCTTGTGAGATTCAGCTGCCAATAAGGGATAACATGCTCTTTATGCATCCACTCGAACAGGCGTTCTTCATCTTCTCTGCGCTGAAACGGCCGGAACTCGACAACTTGTCCATCAGCCAGCTCATTTTTATACGATGTTTGTTTCATGTGGGTAATCAATAGCTCTTACCTCCTTATGAACGAGCGGATTTTGCACTTCGGTGTACACAGACTGTGTCTCTAATGTACCGACCAATTCATCCATATCATGGAAGCGTGTCAGCAAATTCGCCTTGCATGGAAGCGCTTCTTGATGCAGTAACGTGTTTAATATATTTGATGTTGAGTTGATGGCAACTGGAATAAAGTTTTCCAATTCTTCCCTAACTATTTGCAATAGCTTTTCTTCCTGCACTAAGCCGCTGCAGCCAAATGCATTAACCAAACCAAAAATATGGTTAAAAAAGAAATAATAACGCAGCCGCTCATCGACAAGACTATCCTCGCAGACTGTGTCGCTTTTTTCCTTCAAGTTTGGTACAAACTGTTGCAAATAGTCCTGTTTGGATGACGCAAAATAATAACCCTGGTTATCCCTGTAATAAAAAGCTTCTGGATAACCTTTGTTCATTTTTAAAACGGAATTTTGCTGGTGGGCTTCCAATGCAATTCCATGCGTAAAGTATAGCCACAACAAAGGCTGCAGAGATACATTTAAATATTTCTTAAACCAGTCTGTGCTGACTTCATCTACATTTCTATTTTCTTTTTCTGCGAGGTCTTCAATGATTCTTTGTAAATGTGGTTTTTCACCTGGTAGAGCGTCTTGACATAGTCCCGCGATTAACGTGGTTTCTGCAGCTTTTTCTTTTTTAAAAGGATTTTCCCGAATAACAACTTCTAATCCGCTCTCTTTCTCCCCTTTTAATGCAAGATAAGCGGGATCACGCATAACATAAAAGCCAGGGAAAAATTCATTTAACTGCTTGCCTATCTCACTATCAAGAATTTTATTTACGGTCTGCCCTCTCTCTAACTCAATCTTCTTATTTACTCGTAAGGAATTTGTTACTTTAACCGGTATGGAAAACTTAAACATATAATCCAAGTTTTTATTATAGACCGTTCGAATCGAAGAAGTAGCTGAAACCTTTTTGCCCATAAGTCCAAGATCAAAAAGCAGCTCCTCTTGCATTAATTCTTGGATGGAAGAGGTTTGCAGCAGCTGCTCTGCCTGGAGGGGGTGAACAGGGAAAAGCTGAAAACCAGGTTTGCTGCCAGCTGCTTGCTTTTCTTCTTTTGTTAACAAGGATAAAACAGCTTGTTCTGCCTCTTCTCCTCCTGCTTCAGCTATGGATTCATGAATTAAAAAATAACGTAAATTAAATTGTCCCCGTGTTTCCGGTGAATATTTATTTGTTTCTTTCTCATTCATTCCCTGCCGGCTTTTCGGCGTGGGATGAAGTAAGTGTCCAAAAAGTAATGATTGTTCAGATTCAAGAAAGCTTCTTAAAGGATCATAAAGCTGACTGCTTTCTTCTTGTCTTTTTTCCAAAAACAATGTGATATTTTCAGTACTTAACAGCACTCGCTTCATTATTTCCTGAATGTGAACAGAGTCCCCGTCATGTGTAAGAGATAGCTCTTTCGATAACAAGCTGACAAGCGTCACAAGGTCTGCTTCTATCCACTCCGGATGATTTTTCATGCGGTAATACAATGGGAAAGAGTAGAGATGCCGGCCTGTTAAAGACGTATAATTGAGCTTTGCTTTTATTTCTGCTCCTTGTCCCTTAAGCGGTAAATATAATATTTCGTTTTCTATTTTTCCTTCGCCAGTTTCTCTAACGTAGCAATTTAAAAAGCATTCGATGGATTTTTGCTCTCCTGCCTTTCCACTATCCATATATCTCTTCTCCTCTCCATTTTTCTTCTAACTTTTTACCTTTTTGAATAATAGCTTCTATCACTTGCTTTCCGTTATGAAAATTAGAACCAGGGTGTAATAATGTTATTTTTAAAAACTGTTTATTGTGAACTTTTGTTTTGGAAAGCACCGCTTGTCCTTCATAAAACAACTCATTTTTAATGCTTCGATTTAACTGGTCCACTATGATTTCCGGCATATCGCTTTGGGGATTATAACGAAAAACAAGGGTACTGATAGATGGAGCCAATACCGTTTCAAAAGCTTCATGACGTGTCATTTCTGCATGTAATTCGTTTGTCACCTCTATAATTTTTTCGATCCACTTGCCAACAGTTCCAATCCCTATTTGCCTCAAGGTCATCCATAGTTTTAATGCATCAAACCTTCTCGACGTTTGAACAGACTTATCAACAAGGTGCAGCATACCGCACTCTTGATCTTCTGTTGGACTTAAATAATCTGCCTGCTGGCTGTTTATCGTTAAGCTGCCAGCTTCTTTGACAAGAAAGATACCGCAGCTGACTGGCTGAAAAAGCATTTTATGAAAATCTATCGTAACGGAATCTGCTCGTTCGATTCCTGCTAATCGGTTTTTATGTTTTTCACTAAATAAAAGCCCGCCTCCGTAGGCCGCATCTATGTGATACCACATGCCCTCTGCTTCAGCTATATCAGCAATCTCCGCTAAAGAATCAATACTGCCAAAATCGGTCGTACCTGCTGTTGCCACAATGGCAATTGGAAGCAAGCCATCCTTTTTCAATTCTTTTACAATGCTTAGGCAGCTTTGTCCGTCTATTTCTTTATTATTATTTGTTTTTATTGTAGTGACTGCTTGTTCGCCAAGACCCAACTGAACAGCCGATTTTTTCACCGTAAAGTGTGCGTCTTCAGAACAAAGTATCCGAAAACGTTCAGCCTCTGGCGGCAAACCATTTGCTTGAACAGAATGTCCAATTATTCTCTGGCACCAGTTGTCTCTAGCCAGCTGCAGCCCCATATAATTCGATTGTGTGCCTCCGCTTGTGAACACACCATCTCCTGTTTTCGGTAGACCAGCCAGTTCTATCATCCATTTCACAAGTCTATCTTCTAAATAAGTGGCGGCAGGGCTTTGATCCCAGGAGTCCATGGACTGATTTAATGTGCTTAAAATAAGCTCTGCTGCGATGGAAGGGTTCACAACCGGGCACTGTAAATGAGCCATACACGCAGGATGCTGAACTTTAATGGCCGGTTCGACTGCATATCTTCTCACATCCTCGAGTACCGTTTCCCATGCTTCTCCACGCAAGGAGTAAAGGTCAGGCTGCTCCAGCATCTCTTTTATTTGTAAAGGTGTTTTTCCGGGATAAGGTTCTTCTGTTTTATTCATCGTGTCCATAAGCATGTTTATTGTGCTGAACATCATTTCTTGAAATGATTGATTTGTTTTTGCATCTGTTTGTATAAAAAAGGAGTCTAAATTATCCTCTGTTTTTGTTTCTTTTGTTTTTAACAAAACCATTATGCAGCCCCTTTTCATCAATTATTCAATATTGATAATCATTATCAATTATTCATTTTTAAAAAACGTCTGTCCAGAAGGGTGACGTTAATTGATAACGAATATCATTTTCATTAACTAATGTATGTCATTAGCAAAGTGAAAGTCAATAATTATTCTGGAATTTAGGCATAATTAATTAATAACTTCTCCGATTAAATTAGTGACGACATTCCTGTTATATCAAGCGTTTTACTTGTTTCTTCTTCAACAAAAACTAAAAAACATCCTTTAGTTGTTTATTTCTTTTATAAGCCTAATGACCCTGTCTTCTTCATTCATATCATTTGCATCTTTCTCAGTTTAGGGGTAAACTGAGAAAGAAATAGATTGGAAAAGGAATGGATAAAATATGGATCAACCTAAAGAAAACTCGCCTTTATCCAAGCATAATGAACGATTGGCGCTTCTGCTCTGGTTTCGTTTATCTCGTTTTTACAACCAAAGTATACGCCGGTCGAATAAGCATTTAAAAAAGTGGGGGCTAAGTGCTGCCCAATTTGATGTTCTTGTCCAAGTTGGTACGTATCAGCCCTTAACACAAAATGAATTGGCATCTAAACTTTTTGTGACAAAAGGGAATATTACACAGGTCCTTCGACGCATGGAAGATCTGGGATGGGTGCAGCGAAAACAGGATTGGAAAAAGAAAGTTATTTCATTAACTGATGCAGGTAATTCTTTATTTAAAGAAGTCGTACCGAATCAGGAACATTTTCAGGCTTCTCAATTTCAAGGCCTGAAAAAAGAGGAACAAAAACAATTACTGGAGTTATTAAAAAAGCTTCAGTTACAAAATAAAGAGGAGGAGAAATTACAATGAAATTAAAAGGCATTCATCATTTATCTGCTATCACAGCTAATGCAAAAGAGAACCTTGATTTCTATACAAAAATGATGGGATTGCGTCTCGTGAAAAAAACAGTTAATCAAGATGATACTTCTGTATATCATTTATTTTACGGAGATGAACGCGGTAATCCTGGTACAGAATTGACGTTTTTTGAAATACCAATGGCGGCGCCAAACCAGCCGGGAGCAAGCAGTATTTCTGCTACTTCTCTAAGAGTTCCGGACAACAAAGCCCTGCTCTATTGGAAAAAAAGATTTGAAGTATACGGAGTAGAGCATGAAGAAATTGCGGAGCGAGGCGGCAGAAATACAATTGCATTTAAAGATTTTGAAGGACAGCGATTAATTCTTGTATCTGATGAAAATAATGAAGGCGTTCCTGGAGGAAGCCCCTGGGAAAAAGCTCCTGTTCCGCAAAAACATGGTGTAACCGGCCTCGGTCCTATTAAACTAACAGTAAGAGATGCAAAACCTACTGCCACAGCCTTAACAGATGTGATGGGCTTTCGGAAAAAAGGCACTTACTCGTCTGATGAAGAAGGTAAAGCTGACATTGTTATGTTTCAAACCAGTGAAGGAGGCAGCGGTGCTGAAATTCACTTAGAAGAGCGTCCCGACCTTCCTTTCGAACGCCAAGGCAGAGGCGGAGTGCACCATGTAGCTTTTCGTGTAGAAGATCTAGAAGAATTAGAGAAATGGATTGAGCACATTAGCGATGTCGGACTTCCTAACTCCGGTTTTGTTGAACGATATTATTTCAAATCCCTCTATTTCCGGGAACCAAACGGAATACTGTTTGAAATTGCCACGGACGGTCCTGGGTTTGATGGTGATGAAGAGCTTGAACATTTAGGAGAATCATTAGCACTCCCTCCTTATCTCGAGCCGAAACGTGAACAAATCGAATCAAAATTAAAACCATTAGATTATAAGCCTAAATAGCGATGCTTGCCCAGAATTAATGTATTTAGAAAGGTGGACCTTGAATGAAGCATATTTTTAAAGAAGGAAAAAACAAGGACGCTCCCGTACTACTACTATTGCACGGAACCGGCGGTACGGAAGAAGATTTACTTGAAGTCGGCCGAATAATCGATGATGAAGCTTCCATACTAAGTGTCCGGGGAAATGTATCGGAAAATGGTATGCCCAGATTTTTCCGTCGCTTAGCAGAAGGAGTATTTGACGAGGAAGATCTTATTTTCCGGACAAAAAAACTCCATGACTTTCTGGACGACAGTGCGGAAAAATTCGGTTTTGACCGCAAAAATATCGTGGCCGTCGGCTATTCTAATGGAGCTAATATTGCCGGTAGTTTGCTGTTCCATTATGAAGATTCTTTAAAAGGGGCGTTACTCCATCATCCAATGGTTCCTCGAAAAGGAGTAGAGCTTCCAGACTTGAGAGAAAAAGGCATATTTATAGGCGCCGGATCGAATGACCCCATTTGCCCCCCAGAAGAAACAGAAGAACTTAGCAAACTTTTAGAGGAAGCTGGCGCTTATGTAAAGGTTCAATGGGAACAAAGCGGCCACCAGCTGACTTTGGAAGAGGTAAAAGGTGCCGCTGAATGGTACAAAAACCATATTAAATAATTGGTTCGGGGCTGTCTCAAAAGATTAGTTTAGGGTATGATGGTCACAAGCTAACTGGAATATGCGAGACTCCCTCCGGAAATGTTGTCACACCAACATCCTGCTTGAAAGTGAAGGTTTTCCCCAGTTCTCGCCCTCGTTCATCGACGGAACAGGCATACTGAGTGTGTTTAGCAATGTCAATACCAACCACGAGAGTAGTTTCTGTCACTTGATTTACACGCTGATTACGATTATGATGCATGATAGGTTCTCCTTTTTGTGCATGTTTGTTTGGTTTGGTATAACAGCATCATAAAGGAGGACCTTTTTTTAATTGATTACACAGGAATGCTCCTGCGGGAAAAGCGGCAGTGTGAAGACCCCGCAGTAAGCGTTTTTTGCTCACGAGGAGGCTGAGCCGCCGCTGCGGCAAAGAAGACACTACGAGAACAAGCCAAAGAGAGTTGGAGTAGATGTCGCACTTGTGCCCTGAGGGTGAAAGCGAATATATTCCATTTGCGTTTGCTAAGAACTGACTTATGGGGACAGCTCCGCTCTTTTTATACCCTCAGTAAAATAATTCCTGCAAACACCCCAGCTAAAATACAGAATTGCATTACCGTAATTCTTTCTTTCAAATACAAAAATGAAAGAAGCGCAACCAATAATGCATGGGTGGCAAAAAGAGGAGAAACAATACTTGCTGGACCGGATAACAATGCTAAAGCGTACAGCTGCATACCCCCAAAAGAGAAAATTCCTGTTCCTAATCCCCAGATAAAAGCACGCCCCGTCTTATCACCTTCTACCACTTTTCGTCTTTTCCCCCACATTACTGCAGACCAAAGGGTACCAAATAAATAAGCATATAAAAGAATCGGTGTGTTTTCAAACCCCGTTTCTTCCGTAATTTTCAATCCACCGTTACGTAAAAAAAATAAAATCATTGCCAATATCACAAAAACATACCATATTCTATTTGGGATCGTTAAACGTTCTTTCGGGTCAAGCGGAAGTAAACTTATCGAAGCCAGTATAAGAACAATGCCGATGCTTTCCATAAAAGTTAGTGCTTCCGCGTATAAAAGTACACTCATTAATACGATGAACAGAATATTCGTATTAACTAATGGAGAGGTTAAACTTGCCGGGCCATATTCTAAAGCTTTCATGTACAGAACATTGCCAAAAGTAGAACCGGCACCTACCATAAGACCTGCTGCTAGTAGTGAGCCAGTGACACTTAGCGTCCCTTCTAATATTGCTGCTGCAGTAAAACTAAATGTACCGCTTATGTATAAACCAGTTAAAAATGGGTGCAGCGGCCATTTTCGAAATGAATTGTATTTCATAAAAAACGAGGATAACCCAAAAACAATAGAGCTTGCTAATGCTAAAACAAACCACATACACACTTCTCCATTTCCCAAAAAACGCAAAATTGAACTTCCATTATAATATTAGCGAACTCTTCTACTCTTCGTAAATGAAGAACAAAAACGCAAGCGCCCTGTTCAGCCTCGACAGGTAAATGTTCTCCAGTCACGAAAGGCGTTCTTACTTCCACAGGATGTGGTGACTTCTGTGTTGCGAACACGATGTTCGCGATTCTAGCAAAAGTTCCTTAAACCGTCTTGGGCCTCCGAGAGGCTGGGCGCTGAAGCTAGACGCGGATAATCCACAACTTGTAAAAACATAATTTCCTAAACAATAAGAAAAGTCCCTCCAGTTTGAAAGGACACAAAGAGTATTATGAAGTACAGCAAGTATCACAACAAGGCTTTTGTGATTTCCAAAGGGCTTTTATAGGATTAAAAAGGGCTGAACCTCTTATTTCTGTCCTTGAAGCCTCTTTTGCGATTCGTCTCACTTCTTGCTGTCTGTATTCCACTTCCTCCTTCAAAAAATGATCCGTATACATCATTCTTTAACCCCTTTTCTTATTAATCAACTTTTTTTGATTAATTTAATTTTATGCCGCACCGCCAAGAAAAGCAATTGTTAAACCAATTTTTTTTGATTTAATACAGAAAAAAAGCCTAAACTTCTTTGTTTAGGCGGAACCCAGTACATCATGATATTCTTCATGTTTCTTTAATTGGCTTTCTGCATAGTCACATTGGGAGATAATTTTTTTATTTTCTGCTCTTGCTTTTTCCACCACTTTAGCCACCAGCTGTTTTCCTATGCCCTGACCTCCTAATTCTTCAGCAACATACGTATGTTCTATGACAATATTGCTGTCATTATCATGAGAAAAAGTAATTTCTGCTTTTTTTTCACCATTTTGCGTAATAAAAAATTCTCCGTCTCCTCTTTTTATTTCATCCATCATTCCGTCTCTCCTTTTAGCAGGGTGTATGTCTATTCCCGGAATAACCGTGCACTTAAACTCTTCTACCACTCTACTGGCTTTTCCACCACAATTCCATCTGAAATATTGTTATGCTGCAACGAATTTTCTTTTGCCTGGACACAAATAAAATACAAATTCTCATCAGAGTTATTTCTAAAAATCCTTACCCCAGTCGGTGCTACTCGCACGACAGACCCTTCTTCTATGTCAAATACATCCTCATCCACTTGAAACTGGCCCTTCCCTTTCACGAAAATATAAAGCTCTTCATTTTCTCCATGTTTATGGTGAAAAGGCACAGATGTATGAGGTGGAAACGAATTTATAGAAACTTCCATGCTATTTAAGTCTAATAAGTCATTTAAAAAAGCTTTTCCTCTGGCTTTAACAGGCTCTTCCATTTTATAATCCTTTAGATCTTCCCATTTTCCTAAATGTGCAGCAGTGTAGTTGGTTCCTTTCTTCATTTCTGGCATTTTATACCTCCTCCATCTATTTACCTTTATTATATATCTGATTATTTAGAAAATAAAAGAAAAACGACTTACACAGCTGTATGTTTTCGTACAGCAAGGGTACAGCGTGAAACACAAATCAATTTGCCAATTTCATCTGTGATTTTTACATCCCAGACCATAGTTGTTTTGCCTTTATGTACCGGTGTTCCTACAGCTGTGACTTCTCCATTGTCTTTGCTGCGAATATGGTTTGCATTAATTTCTAAACCTACAACATATTCGTTCTCTTGATCAATAAGATTCCAGCCCCCAATACTTGCTACACTTTCAGCAAGAACAACAGAAGCCCCGCCATGAAGCAGTCCCATTGGCTAGCGTGTTGCATTATGAACCGGCATCATTGCTGTTACCCTATCCTCACTGATTTCAACAAATTCAATAGCTTCAATAATAGTGTTTTTCACATACTTATCCTGCAGGATACTCATACCCGTCATCTCCCCTTCCATTATTTGTATAGTATATCATACATTATAAAAAGTTGATTACGTGTCAATTTCTTATAAGGATGAATCATAATAAAATAAATGAACATTTCTTTTGTATAAACATAATTATGGGGATACTATATAAAAGAGAAAATATTTGTAAAGAGAGGAAGAAAAAGTTGTTTACTTTTCAAGACGTTGTATATAAAGATATTTTAGGAATAAACCATTTGAGTATCGATAAAGAACAAGTGACTTGTCTTGTTGGTGAAAGCGGGACGGGAAAATCGACGTTATTAAAATTAATGAACAATATGGTTTCAGCTACAAGCGGAACCATTTCGTATAAGCACAATCCGGTTGAAGAGATGAATCCTGTCGTTTTGAGACGTGATATATCTATGTTGTCCCAAACCCCAGTTCTGTTCGGTGAAACGATAAAAGAGAATCTGGAGGCAGGGCTTTTGTTTGCAGAAAAATCTCCAGCAGATGACAAGAAATTAATAGATGCTATGAATTATTTTTATTTACATAAAGATTTAGACGAAAAAGCAGAAACCCTTTCAGGAGGGGAACAACAGCGTCTTGCTCTTGCGAGGATGATTCTTTTAGATTCGCCTGTATTCTTGCTTGATGAGCCTACTTCAGCATTAGATGAAGACTTGGAGCATGAGGTGATGAAACAATTTATCGATCATGCCAGAAACCATAAAAAAACAGTTATTTTTGTCACTCATTCCAAAGCAATAGCAAAAGAATTCTCCGACAGAATAGTCGATATTACACCGTTTTCAAAAAAAGGAAGTGTTAAGCTTGAACGATAACATTATCGATCTTACCTTATGGCAGCTGCTTTCTGCATATGTGTTCATTATTATTTTGTTTATTATCGTGAGAATAAGAAAAATTCCGAGGAGTAAAGAAATATTAATTTCTACGCTGCGAATGACTTTTCAATTATTGATCGTTGGGTACATATTGATGTATTTGTTTGATAATCCTCATCCTCTGCTAACGACAGCAGTAGTATTAATTATGGTTACTTTCGCCATTTGGAACATATACAAGCGTGTGCGCACTGATTTAAATAAGAAAATGAAACAAATTATCGCTGTATCGATGGCTGTCGGAACGCTTTCTAGTCTCATTTATTTTAATTTTGTTGTAATACAATTTTCTCCCTGGTATGAGCCGCGCTATTTTATTCCTATAGCTGGTATGATTATCGGAAATTCTATGACGGGCATAACTTTAGGGGTACAAACCTTGATGGAAGGAATGAAAGATCAACGCGGCCGTGTTGAAGCAGCTTTAATGTTAGGAGCTACCCCAAAAGAAGCAACCAGGAAAATGGTTAATCAAGCATTTGATTCAGCTATACTGCCAACGATTAACTCGATGGTTGGAACGGGCATTGTATTTTTACCTGGTATGATGACAGGCCAAATTTTAGCCGGTGTTAACCCAATCACAGCGATTGAATATCAAATAGCTATTTTACTCGGTATAACTGGAGCGGTGGCCCTTACGGTTATTTTGTTTGTACAGAACGGTTATAAAGTTTTTTTTAATAATAAAAGTCAGCTGCATCAAGAATAAAGCTAAGCGGTATCACTGAACAACATTAAGGGGGCTGTATCAAAAGCCTCTAAACTGAAAAGCCATGGGACGCCATCCAAGAAGATGGTGACCATGGCTTTTTTTGTAGATGTTTATGCTGCTTGCTTCTTTTGGCGGCGTTTCGCCGCCGCCACTTTTCTCATGTTTGTGAGCCAGGGCTACCCAGCCGAACTCCACGTGGACTTTTTCCAGCCCTCGCAGGAGGAATCGCTGGTACCCGAGGTTTTGTTTGACATGACCAAATACACTCTCCACGTCCGTTTTTCGGCGCGCGTAGAGTGTTC